>DATBXZ010000233.1:0-5807 GCA_036513995.1 Solirubrobacterales bacterium
GAGGCTTCCAAACGCGGCGCACGAATCGGGCCCCTGGCGCATTCGCGAGATCGTGCCGGACTTCACCCTGGAGGATGTCTGGGCCCTTCCCGCGCAGGGGCGGGCCGAGGACTTCGAGGTCCTGCTCGAGCTGCTCGCCGCTTCCGATCCGGCCAACGCTGACTCCCTCCCGACTCGCCTGCTCTGGCGTCTTCGCGACCGGCTCGGCAGCTGGTTCTCGCTGGGCCGGATCTCGACCCCGGCCGACTCCGCTGCCACGGGCAGGCTGCCGATCCCGGAGACGGGCGAACCCTCGCTGGCCGGGCGGCTGCCCGAGGATCTGCGCGACTCGGCGGCGGACATCGACTTCGGCTCCCTGCCCTTCGAGCCGCTCTATCGCACAGACGACGAGTTCGCCGCCGAGATCTCGAACCGGACCGTGCACGGCGTGATGCACCTGGCCTGGGTCGAGGAGGGCGAAGGCCGCTACCAAGGGCAGATGGCCGTCTACGTCAAACCGCGCGGCCTGTTTGGGAAGGGATACATGGAGCTGATCAAGCCCTTCCGCCACTGGATCGTCTACCCGGCGCTGATGCGACAGACCGAGCGAACCTGGAACGAGCGCCTCTCCCGGCGCGCCGCGACCTAGCCCTTGCGGCTAGAGCTTGCGGGCCCGGACCACGGTGCCGTAGGCGCAGACCTCGGTCCAGGTGGTGCCGAGCTCGGAGGTGTCGTAGCGGAAGGCGAGGATCGCGTTGCCGCCTTTCGCTTCCGCCTCCTCGACCAGCCGTTCGGTCGCGTGCTCGCGCCCTTCGGTGAGCATCTTCGTCATCCCCTTCAGCTCGCCCCCGGCCAGCGACTTCAGCGAGGCGCCGATCTGGGAGCCGACGTTGCGCGAGCGCACGGTCAGGCCGAACGCCTCGCCGAGCACCTCTTGGATCTCATAGCCCGGCAGCTCGTTGGTGGTGACGATGATCACCGGCGGAGCATAGCCACCACTGTGCGACATCAAAGCCCGAGGCCCCCCACGCCTCGCTCGTTCCAGCCGAGGTGGTGAGCGAGCTCGTGGCGCAGGGTCCGCTCGACCTGGCGGGCGAGCAGATCGCGGTCGTGGCCGAAGTCGCGTTCCAGGGTGTCCTGGTAGATGACGATCCGGTCCTCGTAGCGTTCGCGGGCAACGCCGTCGCCGTAGTACATGCCATAGGCGTGGTGCTCGGTGCCGAGGTCGGAGATGACCACGGCGACGCTCTCCAGCACTTTCTGGAACTCCTCCGGCAGAGCGTCGATCGCGTCGGCGACGAGGGATTCGAACTCGCCGAGGTCGGGAGCGTCGGGCATTCGGCAAACGGTAGAGGCTGCGACCGGCCTCCCTCCGCCCCCCTGTTCGCAACCGCGTTCGCAGCCTGGAAGCGGCCCCCGGGGGTGTCCCCAACCGAGATCGGCTTGCGTCCTGGCACTAACGGGTACAAAATAAGAGCGCTCGGCCGAATTTCGGGCAGGGACGATAGGAGGGACGGAATGGATCTCAGGGAGCAGCAAGGAGACCATCGACCACGCAGCGGCGCAGGGGCCGCCGGCTTGCGGTCGCGCCTGCTCGCCCTGGCGCTCGCGGGCGCTGCTCTGGCGCTGGCGCTCCCTCAGGGCGCCAGCGCGGCGCCCCCTGCGCACGCAGCCCGCTTCACCTACGAGCTCTGCGACTCTGCCCTGCCGGGTGGCGCGGTCCCAGCTTCTAGCTATTCCTACAGCTCCGACTTCACGCCTTTCGAGAACTGTCCGAGTCCTGGCGGATCGATCGGGTTGGTCGAGACCTCGCCCGCCTCCGGAACGTTCGGAGCACTCTCGATCCTCGTGCCGGAAACGCCGGGCGGCTTCGTCGAATCCGAGACCATCACTGCCGTGCAGGCGGGTATCGACCCGGCCGGCGGGCTTGGGCCTAGCCACGTCTACGAAAACGGGTTCCCGGGAGCGAGCGCGGAATCGACCCGGCTCTTTCAACAACACACCGAACGGGCTTACTTCTTCGGCAACGGCGGCGGCTTCAACGTCGTCATGTCCTGCAGCTTGCCAGCGACGTGCTCACCCGGGCCGGCGATCGGCGCCCGTTGGATCGCCGCAACCGAGGTCGACCCGAACCCACCGAAACTTCTCGGATTGCAAGGCAGCCTTCTCTCCGGCGGAACAATCCGCGGTCACCAAGGTCTCGCAGTCGAAGGCAGCGATGAAGGGGGTGGCCTCAGCAACATCTCGGTTTTTGTCAACGGCTCCCCCGGAGCGGCTCCGATCGTCGGCAGTTGCAGTCTCGCTTCGGTCGCGAACAAGAGCTATGTCGGCACCGTCGCTCTTTCGACGACTCCTTGCCCTCCCAAACTCAAAGCCGAATGGCAGCTCAATACCGAAAAGTCTCCCTTTCACGACGGTGCCAATAGCGTCCAAGTCTGCGCCTCGGACTTCTCGACCCTGGGAGACCCGAACACGACCTGCCTGCCCGCGAAAACCGTCAATACCGACAACTCCTGCGCCAACTCGACGGTCACCGGCGGCGAACTGTTGAGTGCCCAGTTCACGAAATCGAACAGCGAAACGCTGACCGTCGGCTCCGGCAAGGAAGCCGAAGTGGTCGGCACCCTGCGGACGAACTCCGGCGATCCGGTCGCAGGCGCGACTCTCTGCGTGAAGATGCAAACGCTCGAAGTCGACGCGCAGGCCTCACCCGTCGGCACCGTCACGACCGACGGCAACGGCAACTACTCCTACAAAGTTCCCGCCGGCCCCAACCGCGACGTCGTCATCGGCTACCGCCATGACACCTCGCAGGTCGCCCGCGATGTCCGCTACTACGCCCACGCTCGACCCAGCCTTAAATCCTCCTCCGACCATCTACACAACGGCGAACAGGTCAAATTCTGGGGGCAGCTCCAAGGTCCCCACCGCTTCGGCCGCGTCGTCATCCTGCAGGCCAACGTCAAGGGCTCCAAGCGCTGGATCACCTTCCGCAAGGCGACCAGCATCGAGAAAGGAATCTTCCGTGCGAAGTACCACTTCACCTCGACGACGCGAACGACGACGTATCGATTCCGAGCCGTCGTCCCCGACCAGGTCGGCTACCCCTGGGTGCAGGGGCATAGCAGGCCCCTCTCGGTGAGGGTGAGTAGATGAACGCGCCAGTGTGTACGAACCGATGGGCTGTTCGCGCCGTCCTACTCAGCACCGTGCTCTTCTTCCTCCTTCTCGCGGTTCCCGAGCTCGGGGCAAGCGCGCAGGCCAGTCCGTCGCGCTTCGTCTACGACCTGTGCGACGAACAGCTCCCAGGCGACCCGAGCCCTATGTTCACCCAAGTCCAAGAAAGCACGGTGCCGCTTGGCGGCGGCGAGAACTGCGGCTCACCGAACGGGGCGGTCGACATATGGCAGTACGGAGACACCGGCCCGACCTTCGACTATAGGACCTTGTCGATACCGGAAACCCCGGGCGGATTCGTCGAATTGGAGACGATCACCGGCGAAGCGAGCGGCCTCGGACCCGCTGACGGCGGCTACTACATTTATGAACCGGGATGGCCGACGAACGGGCCGGCTACGGCTCGAACCTTCTTCATCCGCAACGAACGAAGCCCATCGGGGGCCAACAACGGGAACTTCAACATCGTTGTCAACTGCCCTAGCAGTTGCCCAGCCGGGCCGTGGCTTAAAGCGCGCAATATCGCCGCCCTCGAGGTCGACCCGCATCCGCCGACGCTCATCGGCCCAAGCGGATCGCTCCTGGCCCCGGGGATCTTGCGTGGTCACCAGCAACTCTCCGCCGAAGCAAAAGATGAAGGAGGCGGGATCTCCAAGCTCGAAATGCTGGTCAACGGCGTTCCTGCGGGCTCACCGCTGATCCCCGCCTGCAAAGTCGGCCAGGCAAAAAACCTCAGCTACAAAGGCATCGCGGCGCTGACGCCCTCCCCGTGTCCGCTCACTCTGAAAAACGCCTGGTCCCTGGACACCGCGGCTCCGCCGTTTCAAAACGGCTCCAACACCGTGCAGGTCTGTGCGTCGGACTTCGCGACCCTCGGTGAACCGAGCAAGAGCTGCTCGCAGCCGCAGGCAATCAGCATCGACGATTCCTGCGCGGACTCCCCCGTCCCCGGCGGCGAACAGATCGAAGCCAACTTCGCCGGTGCTGCGAAACCCAGCCTGACCGTCAGCTACGGCCACTCCGTACGCCTACGCGGAAGCCTCACGAATTCCACGGACGAAGGAATCGCTGGAGCCACCGTCTGTCTCGAGAGCCGCATAAAAGGCTCCCACCAGCCCCTTACCCTCGCCTCCGTAGCCACAACGGACCCCCGAGGGCACTTCACCTTCGAACTGCCACCCGCCCCCAATCGCGACATCCTCGTCGGCTATCGCCACGACACGTTCCAGGTCGCCAAGCGCCTCACCCTCGATACTCGCGCCCGGCCCAGCCTAGAAGCCGACCGATCGTCCCTCGCGAATGGAGAACGCCTCAAACTTCGCGGAGTCCTTCCGCAGCCAACGGCAAAGGGGCGGGTAGTCGTCTTGCAAGCCAACGTCCTCGGGTCGCGACGCTGGATCACCTTTCGAAAGGCAACAAGCGGCCACAAGGGAGTCTTCAAGGCCAGCTACCGCTTCACCTCGACCACGCGGGCCACCAACTACCGCTTCCGCGCCGTCGTACCGACCCAAGCCGGCTACCCCTGGGTGCAGGGGCACAGCAAGCCGCTTGCGGTACGGGTCAGTCCCTAGTCCTCCTGCAGCTCGAAGTGCCCGGTGTCCGTTGCCGGCGGCACCCAGACGATGCCCTCGAGCAGCTTGCAGCTGTCGATCGAGAGCGCGCCGGCGAGCTTGACCACCGTTTCGATCCGCGGCTGCCGCTTCCCGGTCTCGAGCAGGCCGACCTGGGTGCGGTGGACCGATGCGCGCACCGCCAGCTCCTCCTGGGTAAAGCCCGAGGCCTCGCGATGGCGGGCGAGATTCTTGCCGAAGCGCTCCGCGACGTTCACGACCCGGCATCCTTTTCAGCTTGACGCTAATTGTCTACAGCGTTCTAACGGGAGACTATTGATGTGACAACTCACATCATTTTCTGTATAGTCAAAGGCGGTCGAATTCCCCATGAACGCTTCAAGCAAAGACCCCACTCCGGAACAACTGCTGAAGGCGCTCCGGCACCCGATGCGCCGCCGCATCCTGCGCACGATGGACGAGGAGACGATCAGCCCGCACGAGCTGTCGAAGCTGCTCAAGGCACCGCTCAGCAACGTCAGCTACCACGTCCGCGTCCTGGCCGAGTGCGGCGCGGTGGTCCTCGCCACCACCAAGCCCGTGCGTGGCTCGATGCAGCACTTCTACCGGCTGAACGTCGAAGTGGACTGGGTCCGCTCCGCGCTCGAAGCCGAGGACGACAGCGCTCAACCAAGCAGCTGATCGCAGCGAAGCGCGGCCCGCGTCGGCAGCAGGAAGTCGCCGTGGCGGTGCAGGAGGCCGGAGGCGACCAGCCCGCCGACGGCCTGCTCGAAGCTCGCCGTGACCTCGCGCCCTTGCGCCCCCGCGCCGATCTCGAGGGCCAGCTCGGCGAAGGTGAGCTGGGCCGGGTGCAAGGCGAGCAGCAGCATCAGGACGGCGGCCTCGACCTGCGGCCCCTCGCCGTCGCGACAGCGCCGGGTCGGTTGGATGTGCATCGGCAGGACCTCCTTCGAAGCTGGGAGCCCGCCTGTCCCCTGCGACAGGCGGGCACGTACGTCGCGGGTGAGCGTTCGCCGGCAACAGTTCGCCCCCCGGAGGGGGTTCCCGGGGGAGCCCCGGCGCTAGCGGGAAACCGGAGCG
>DATBXZ010000234.1:0-6329 GCA_036513995.1 Solirubrobacterales bacterium
CTCGTCAGGAAGGGCCGCAAGCGCCCGAAGAAGAAGACCACGACGCCGGGCCTCAAGTCGGGCCAGGGTCGCAAGAAGGGCGTAGCCGCCCCTCAGCGTCGCGGCGTCTGCACTCGTGTGGCGACGGTCACGCCGAAGAAGCCGAACTCGGCCCTGCGCAAGATCGCCCGTGTGCGGCTGACCAACGGCATGGAGGTCACCACCTACATCCCCGGCGAGGGACACAATCTTCAGGAGCACTCGGTCGTGCTGATCCGCGGTGGTCGCGTCAAGGACCTGCCGGGCGTCCGCTACAAGGTCGTCCGCGGCACCCTCGACGCCGCCGGCGTCTCCGACCGCAAGCAGGCCCGCTCTCGCTACGGGGTCAAAGCCTCCTAATGCCGCGCCGCTCCGCAGCCACGATCCGGCCGGTCGAGCCCGACGCCAGGCACCGCAACCGCCTCGTCCAGCAGCTGATCAACAAAGTGATGAGCGACGGCAAGAAGTCCCTGGCCGAGCGGATCGTCTACGACGCCCTGGCGATCGTCGGCGAGCGCAACGGCGAGGACCCGGTGGAGACGCTGGAGTCGGCGATCAAATCCCTGACCCCGGTCCTCGAGGTCCGCTCCCGCCGCGTCGGCGGCGCGACGTACCAGGTTCCGGTCGAGGTTCCGGCCCGCCGGGCTCGCACCCTCGCGGTTCGCTGGCTGGTCCAGTTCGCCCGCGCCCGCCGCGAGTACTCGATGGCCGAGCGCCTCGCCAGCGAGATCCTCGACGCAAACCAGCAGCAAGGCAGTGCCTGGAAGCGGAAGGACGACATCTACCGCATGGCCCAGGCCAACAAGGCCTTCGCGCATTACCGCTGGTAGCAAGTCCTCTCTCTGTGAGCCGTCCGCTCCTCGCCGTCGACATCGACGGGGTCATCTCCCTGTTCGGGTCTGAGCAGCCGCCGGACCAGGCGACGACCCGCCTGCAATTGGTCGATGGCGTGCCCCACTCGATCTCGTTGGTTGCCGGAGGCCGGCTGCTGCGGCTGGCAGAGCGATTCGAGCTGGTCTGGGCCAGCGGCTGGGAGGACAAAGCGAACTTCTACCTGCCCCAGTTGCTCGGCCTGCCCGAGCTTCCCCACGTCGGCTTCGACGGTGCCGCCCGTAGCGGTGGTGCCCACTGGAAGCTGGGTCCGCTCGAGCAGTACGGCAAAGGCCGGGCACTGGCCTGGATCGACGACAACTTCGACCAGAGCTGTTACGAGTGGGCACGGGCGCGACCGGAGCCAACCCTGCTGGTCTTAACCGAGCCGCATCTTGGCCTCGAGGAGGCCCATGTCGACGCCTTGAACGCGTGGGCCGGGTCTCTACACTGATTGCGGTGACTGGGTTCTGGCCGATCTTCTTCCTCTTGGTGGTCCTCAAGATCCCGGTCCTGGGATCGATCTGGCTCGTCTGGTGGGCGAGCCAGGCGACGCCTGAGCCCGAGGGCGCAGCCGAGGACTCCGACGGCGGCTTCAAGCGGCGGCCAAGGCCAAAGCTCCCGCGCGGGCCACGCCGTGGGCCACACGGGGGCGGTGCCGCGATGCCACTGCCGGCATGTCCGCCGGGCGGTCGCACCAGGGGGGTCAGGCCCGCTGCGCAGCCAGCTTTCGCTCGTGCCGGATCTCGCGCAGATACGGATAGAAGTCGACCTCGACCGTATGACGCTTAGAGGCGACGAAGCGCTTCCGCATCTTCGCTTCCTCGGCCTCGATCTCTTTTCGCATCTCCGCTGTCGCCGGTAGCGAGGCGCGGCCGCCAAGCAGGTCGGCGACCCATTCCACCTGAGCCTCGGCCAGGGGCATGATCGGCCCCAGCGGCTGGATGAAGCCGATGAAGTGCAGCCCCGGCCGCTCTACCGAGGCGACGCGGCGATAGAGCGGCAACCGGTTGTCGGGGGCGGAGAAGACCTCGGGGTCGAAGAACGGGAAGGTCATCTTGTAGCCGGTGCAGTAGACGACGAGGTCGATCTCCTCCTCGCTGCCGTCGACGAAGCGAACGGTCCGGCCGCCGCTGAAGCGGTCGATGTTGGGCTTGACCTGGATATCGCCGTGACCGAGGCGCGGCAGCAGCTCCGAGGACACGGTCGGGTGCGCCTCGTACAGCTTGTGGTCTGGCTGGGGCAGCCCGTAGGTCGTCATCTCGCCCGCCGAGAGGCCCAGCATTCGCATGCTGAAGAAGCGCTGCACCGAGAGCGGAGACCTCGACGTCAGCGGCGTCAGGATCTCGTCGATCGGTTTGCCCTGCAGGTACTTGGGAAGGACGTAGGCCCCGCGGCGCATCGCCAGAAAGGTCGCGTCGGCGATCCGGGACGACTCGACCGCGATGTCAGCCGCCGAGTTGCCCAAGCCCAGCACCAGCACCCGCTTGCCCGGCAGGATGTCGGGCTCGCGGTAGTGATGGGCGTGTAGCTGCTCACCGGCGAAATCGTCCGCCCCGGGGAAGGCGGGCTCAGGCCAGCGCGGGTCCCAGTGGTGCCCATTGGCGACCAGCACGGCGCGATAGCGATTGACCTCGCGCTTGCCTTCGGCACTCTCGACGGCTACCTCCCACTCTCCGTCCATTGGCTCGACGCCGAGGACCTCGGTGCGGAAGCGGATCTTCTCCCGCAGGCCGAAATGATCGACGTATTCGTCGAAGTAAGCGGCCATCTGGAAGTGGTTCGGATAGTCCGGGTAGTGGTCCGGCATCGGCAGGGACTTGAAGGCCATCACCCGCCGCGAGGTGTTGATGTGCAGCGAGCGGTAGGCGGACGACATCCCGTTGTCGTTTTCGAAGCGCCAGTTGCCGCCGACCTGCGAGCCCTTCTCGAAGCAGTCGAACGGAATCCGGCGAGCGTTCAGAACCTGGCAGGCGACGATGCCCGACGATCCCGCCCCGATCACACAGACTTTCTCGGCGGCCGCCATCCCCGCGGAATCTATAGGACTGGCTGAGTGGCCAATCAGGGGAACTAGTGAACCGAAGCGCCGCGAGTGCGAGGAGGGGCGCTCGCCCCTCCTCACCCGGCTGCTATTTAGTCGTGTCCTCCGACGTCTGCTCGATCTCCTGCGCCAGCTCCTCGAGCTCCTCGGCGAAGGAGGGGCCGAAGCCCTCGACCGGGGCCTCGACGCCGTCGACGCCGAGCTCGGCCGCCAGCTCGTCTTCGTCCAGCAGCTCTTCGTCGCTGGGCGGAGCGATCGCCACGGCTGGCTCGATCGCGACCGTGCGGTAGTGCTTGAGGCCGGTCGCGGCCGGGATCAGCTTGCCGATGATCACGTTCTCCTTCAGCCCGACCAGGCGGTCGCGTTTGCCCTCGAGGGCAGCGTCGGTGAGCACCTTGGTCGTCTCCTGGAAGGAGGCGGCGGAGAGGAAGGACTCGGTCGCCAGCGAGGCCTTGGTAATCCCGAGGATGACCTCCTCGCCTTTGGCCGGCGTGCCGCCCTCTTCCTTGGTCTTCTTGTTCAGGCGTTTGAGGTTGCCGCGGTCCTCGAGTTGGCCCGGAAGCAGGCTGGTCGAGCCCTTCGACTCGATCCGCACCTTCTTCAGCATCTGCCGGGCGATCAACTCGATGTGCTTGTCGTTGATGTCGACGCCCTGGGCCCGGTAGACCTTCTGCACCTCGTCCACCAGATAGAGCTCCGTGGCCGTGCGGCCGCGGATAGCGAGCAGGTCGGCCGGGTAGAGCGAGCCCTCGTTGAGCGGCTGCCCCGCCTCGACCTTGTCGCCGTCGGCAACGTGTAGCCGGGTCCGCAACGGGAAGCTGTAGGAGTGCTCCTCGCCGCTGGGCTCGGTGACGTTGAGTTTCAGCGCTTTGTCGGTCTCGTCGATCGAGACCTTGCCGTCGGCCTCGGCCATCTGCGCCAGGCCCTTCGGTTTACGCGCCTCGAAGAGCTCGACGATGCGCGGCAGACCCTGGGTGATGTCCTGACCCGCGACACCACCGGTGTGGAAGGTGCGCATGGTCAGCTGGGTGCCGGGCTCGCCGATCGACTGGGCGGCGATGATGCCGACCGCGTCGCCGATGTTGACCGTGAACCCGGTCGCCGGCGCGACGCCGTAGCAGGAGCGGCAGACCCCGGACTCGGCCTCGCACTTGAGGGCCGAGCGGACCGGGACCTTGATCTCCTCGTCGCCGAAGGCCTCGGCGATCGCCTCGACGTCGGGTGGGGTGATCTCCTGGTTGCGTTTGAGCAGCTCGCGACCGCGTTTGGTTTCGAGCTTTTTCGCCGCCAGGCGCCCGTACAGGTTGTCGTTGAGCGATCCGTCGTCCTTGCGCAGGACCATCTCGATGTGGTCTTTGGTTTTGCAGTCCTCCTGACGCACGATCACGTCCTGAGCGACGTCGACGAGACGCCTGGTCAGGTAGCCGGAGTCGGCCGTCCGCAGGGCGGTGTCGGCGAGACCCTTTCGGGCACCGTGGGTGGAGATGAAGTACTCCAGGACCGAGAGGCCCTCCATGAAGTTGGCCTTGATCGGCCGCTCGATGATCTCGCCTTTCGGGTTGGCCATGAGGCCGCGCATCCCCGCCAGCTGGCGGATCTGTTTGAAGGAGCCGCGAGCGCCTGAGTTGGCCATCATGAAGATGGGGTTCAGCTCGTCGAGGTTGTCCTCCATCGCCTGGGCAACCTCGTCGGTGGCCCGGTTCCAGTGCGCGGTGACCGCCTCGTGGCGCTCCTCCGCGGTGATGTAGCCGTCGTCGTACTGGCCCACGATCGCTTCGGTCTCCTTCTCGTAGCGCTCGAGAATTTCAGCCTTCTCGGGCGGCGAGACGACGTTGTTCTTGGAGACCGTGATGCCGGCCTGGCTGGCGTAGTGGAAGCCGAGGTCCTTGAAGGCATCCAGCACCTGGGAGACCGGCGGCGCGCCGTAGGCCTTGACCAGGCTGGAGACCATCTCGTTGACGTCCTTCTTCTTCAGCGAGTGGTTGAGGAACTCGTACTGATCCGGGTCGAAATCGTCTTCGAGAGCGTCGGCGAGGGCACGCTCGATGCTTTCGTTGAAGATGATCCGCCCGACCGTGGTCAGGAAGTGCTCCTTGCCGGCCCGCCGGTACTCGGCCTGGTCGTGCAGCTTGCAGCCGCCGTTCTCGTAGAGGAGCTCGGCCTCCTGGGCGGAGCGGAACACCTTCACCGGCTTCGAGCCGTTGCGACCGGCGCCCTTGCCGGCCTTCAGGCCCTCGTCGATCTTGGCCAGCTCGTCCTCGTCCGGACCGTAGGTCAGGTAGTAGATGCCGAGCACCATGTCCTGGGTCGGGGTCGCCAGCGGCGCCCCGTGAGCCGGCGAGAGGATGTTGTTCGCTGACAGCATCAGGATCCGCGCCTCGGCCTGGGCCTCGGCGGAGAGCGGCACGTGGACCGCCATCTGATCGCCGTCGAAGTCGGCGTTGAAGGCGTGGCAGACCAGCGGGTGGACCTGGATCGCCTTGCCCTCGACCAGGATCGGTTCAAAGGCCTGGATGCCGAGACGGTGCAGGGTCGGTGCCCGGTTGAGCAGCACGGGGTGTTCGTGGATGACTTCCTCGAGCACGTCCCAGACCTCGGGGATCATCGACTCGACCATCTTCTTCGCCGCCTTGATGTTCTGCACGGCTTTGCGCTCGACCAGCTGGGCCATGATGAATGGCTTGAAGAGCTCGAGCGCCATCAGCTTCGGCAGGCCACACTGCTGCAGGCGCAGGCTCGGGCCGGAGACGATCACCGAGCGGCCGGAGTAGTCGACGCGCTTACCGAGCAGGTTCTGGCGGAAGCGCCCCTGCTTGCCCTTGAGCATGTCCGAGAGCGACTTCAGGGGACGGTTGCCGGGGCCCGTGACCGGGCGCCCGCGACGGCCGTTGTCGAACAGCGCGTCGACCGCCTCCTGCAGCATCCGCTTCTCGTTGTTGACGATGATCTCGGGCGCGCCGAGGTCGAGCAGCCTTTTCAACCGGTTGTTGCGATTGATCACGCGGCGGTAGAGGTCGTTGAGGTCCGAGGTCGCGAAGCGGCCCCCGTCGAGCTGGACCATCGGGCGCAGCTCCGGCGGAATCACCGGCACCGCGTCGAGGACCATCCAGGCCGGCTGGTTCTCGGAGTTGAGGAAGGCGGAGGCGACTTTCAGCCGCTTTACCGCGCGCGCCTGTTTCTGGCCTTTGGAGCTGTTGATGATCAGCTCGAGTTCCTCGCAGTCGGCGGCGAGGTCGACCTGTTCGAGCAGGTCGCGCACCGCTTCGGCACCCATGCCGCCGCGGAAGTACTCGCCCCAGCCGAACGGTGAGCCGAAACGGTCCTTGAGCTCACGGAAGACGGTCTCGTCGTTGACGACGTCCTTCGGCTTCATCTCCGTGAAGATCTTCCAGACTTC
>DATBXZ010000235.1:0-2777 GCA_036513995.1 Solirubrobacterales bacterium
CGGGTCGCCGTCGTCTTGCTCATACCTTCTCCTCGCTCGATTCCGTGGCGTTGACGCAGGATAACCCTCTACCCGATCGCGGGGGAGGCGACTCAGCCCGGCCCCATTCCGTCCAGCAGGACGCCGGTGCTGCGGAAGTCGAGGTCGGCCTCGCTCAGCTGCCGCAACCGCAGCGGCGCCAGGCCCGGGCCCGGCAGCTCGAAGTGCCTGATGTAGAGGCGGCCGGCATCCTGCCGCGAGGTTTCGCGGAATCCGGGCCCGAGCAGTCGTGCCGGGGGTGGCGGCACCTTGCCGTCGGAGACGAAGTCGACTTCGTGCACGAGCCAGCCATAGCCGTCGGCGGGGCTGACCTGAAAGGCCCCGGTCGAGAGGTAGTAGCGCAGCGGCGCCTCGCCGAGGACCCAGGTGACCGTGGCCCGTGGTGCCTCCGGTTCGCCGATCTTGGCGGCGACGACGTCCCAGTCGGGCCGCTGCAGGTCGGGCGAGAAGCTGGCCCAGACGCAGAAGCCCAGCGAGTAGGCGAGCAGGGCCGCACCGACGATCGTGCCGAGGCGGCGTGCCGTCGGCAGGGTGACGCCGATCGCGACCGCGATCAGCAGCGGCACCAGCGCCGGCAGCAGGTTGCGGGCCAGCACGAAATCCTTGCTGGGAGAGGCCAGCGCCAGCAGCAGCGGGATGCCGATCGCGGCCAGCGACAGGCTCAGCGGGATCGCCGCCGCACGGCGCTCCTCGCGGTCGCCGCGAAGGGCGAGCAGGGCCAGCGCCGCCAGGGCCAGGGCGAGCGGCGCCAGGGCCAGGATCGGTCGCTCCGGACGGGCGATGATGTCGCTGGTCTCGCCGTTGACGAAGGTCGCCGCGGTTTCCCAGAGCCGGTGCCCGAGCGTGAAGTTGCCGATCCATTCGGCGTGGCCGTAGGACATCTGGTGAATCGCCAGCGGCGCCAGGGCCAAGCCGAAGAGGGCGACGATGCCGAGGCCCGGCGCGCTCTCGCGGCCGCGGCGGCGCAGCAGCCAGATCGCCTCGGCGGCGATTGCGAAGGCCGCGAAGTAGTGGGTGGCGAGAGCGAGGCCGGAGGCGATCCCCCAGAGCACGAGGTCGCGGCGGCTGCCGCTGCGCAGGGCGCGTACGCAGTAGAGCAGCGAGACTGCGCAGAGCAGGACGAGCAGGGAGTAGGCCCGTGCCTCCTGCGAGTACCAGAGCAGCATCGGGTTGACCGCGACCAGCGCCGCCGCCATCAGGCCCGTCCGGCGGCCGCACAGCTCGATCCCAATCAGGTAGACGACCGGCACGGTCGCGACGCCGGCGAGGGCGGAGAGCGAACGCAGGCCGAACTCGCCGGTCCCGGTCAGCTGGGTCCAGCCCCAGGCCAGGGCGTAGTAGAGCGGCGGCGCCGACTCGCTGAAGCCGACCGCATCCATCGCGTGGCCGAAGCCGCCGCGGAGGATGCGGCTGGCGGTGACGATCTCGTCGTGATGGTAGGCCTGCATCCCGAGCGTGGCGAAGCGCAGGGCGGCCGCCAGGGCGGTCAGGCCGGCGACGATCCAGAAGGCCCGCGAGCGGGCCTTCGCCGCCGCGCGCAGGGACTGCGCGTATCCCGCGGGCCCGCCCCTCCTCTCGAGAGTCGCCGCCTCCATGCCGGCTAGGACAGAGCTACGTCGAGCGCCTTGGCGACTTCGTCGACGAAGACGAACTCGAGGCCGCCGAGCTCGTGCTCGGGGATCTCGGCGACGTCGCCTTCGTTGCGCTCCGGCACGATCACCCGCTTGATCCCGGCCCGCTGCGCCGCCAGCGACTTCTCCTTGAGGCCGCCGATCGGCAGCACCTGCCCCGTCAGCGTCACCTCACCGGTCATTGCCACATCGTTGCGGACCGGTCGGCCGCTGACGAGTGAGGAGAGGGCGACGGTCATCGCCACGCCCGCGGAGGGACCGTCCTTGGGCACCGCCCCGGCCGGAACGTGGATGTGGATGTCGTGCTCGGCGAACCAGCCGTCGCCCAGGCCGGGGTCGATCTCCGCCCAGTGGCCGCGGACCCAGGAGAGCGCCGCCTGCGCCGACTCCTTCATCACCTCGCCGAGCTGGCCGGTGATCGTCAGCTTGCCGGCCCCCGGCATCGCCGTCGCCTCGATGAAGAGGACGTCACCGCCGGTCGGGGTCCAGGCGAGCCCGGTGGCGACGCCGGGATGCTTGGTGCGGCGGCGTGGCTCGGCGAAGACGCGGCGGCGGCCGAGCAGCTCCCGTGCTTTCTTGCCGGAGACCCTGACCTTGCCCTTCTTGCCCTCGGCCACGTCGCGGGCGACTTTGCGGCAGATCGTGCCGATCTGGCGCTCGAGGTTGCGGACCCCGGCCTCGCGGGTGTACTCCTCGATCACTGCGGTCAGGGCAGCGTCGGCGAACTCGATCTGCGACGACTTCAGGCCGTTGGCCGCGATCTGGCGTGGGACCAGGTAGCGGCGGGCGATGTGGCGCTTCTCCTCGACCGTGTAGCCGGAGAGCTCGATCGTCTCCATCCGGTCCAGCAGCGGCCCGGGGATCGTGTCGAGGACGTTGGCGGTGGCGATGAAGACGACGTCGGAGAGGTCGAACTCGAGGTCCAGGTAGTGATCGCGGAAGGAGTCGTTCTGGGCCGGGTCGAGCACCTCCAGCATCGCCGAGGCGGGGTCGCCGCGGAAGTCGGCGCCCATCTTGTCGATCTCGTCGATCATGAAGACGGGGTTGCGGGAACCGGCGTCGCGCAGGGCGCGGACGATCGTCCCCGGCAGCGCCCCTATATAGGTG
>DATBXZ010000236.1:0-2592 GCA_036513995.1 Solirubrobacterales bacterium
CGGGGAGAGGCCTGCGTCGCGGACGATCGCGTCGAGCAGGTTGGGATCGGCGAGGAAGTTCTGGCCGAGCCGCACCACGGGGCCGGCTACCAGCCGAAGAGGGCGCGGGCGTTGGCCTCGACCGTGCGCTCCAGCTGCTCGTAGGAGACGCCGCGGACCTCGGCGACCAAGCGGGCGGTGGCGGCGACGTTGGCCGGCTCGTTGCGGCTGCCGCGCTTCTCCTGCGGGCTCAGGTAGGGAGCGTCGGTCTCGACCAGGATCCGGTCCTCGGGCACCTGCGCCGCCGCCTCCCGCAGCGCCCCCGACCTGGGGTAGGTGACGTTGCCGGCGAACGAGCAGTGCCAGCCCCGCTCGGCCGCGTCGGCAACCCGCTGCGGCGCGGAGAAGCAGTGCAGGATCACCGCGTGGCCGGGGGCCCGGGCGTCGAGGGTGGCGAAGACCTCGTCGACCGCCTCGCTGCCGCCCTCGGGATCGCGGGCGTGGATCACGATCGGCAGGTCGAGGTCGACGGCGATCTCGATCTGGGCCGCGAAGGCGCGGCGCTGGTCGGCGGGGTCCGCCGTGTCGCGGTAGTAGTCGAGCCCGGTCTCGCCGATCGCCCGCACCTTCTCGTGGGCGCCGAGCCGGGCGACTTCGGCGACCGTGGAGTCGTCGAACCCGGCCGCCTCGTTGGGGTGCCGGCCGACGGCGGCGAAGAC
Organism: Solirubrobacterales bacterium; assembly: GCA_036513995.1. GTDB lineage: Bacteria > Actinomycetota > Thermoleophilia > Solirubrobacterales > 70-9 > VAYN01. The sequence continues at coordinate 699 of DATBXZ010000236.1, forward strand.
CTCCTCGTGCCGCTTGGCCGCCGCGATCGCCGCCGCATTGGTTTCCGCATCCATGCCGACGGTGAGCATCCGTCCCACCCCCGCCACGCGCGCCGCCGCGACCACCTCGGCCTCGCTCCCCTCGCAGAGGACGAGGTGGGTGTGGGAGTCGATCACCCGCGGGAGTCTAGAAACGGCGCGACCCGCACGCCAGGAGGCCGTGCGGGTCGCGGTTTGCCGGGGCCCGCCGTGGCGAGCGATGGGCGCTAGCAGGTGAACGGAGTCAGCGCCGTCGGCAGAGTCGGGATCTGGAGCAGGCCGATCAGTTCCAGTGCCGGACTGAGGCCGAGGCCACCGATCACGGTTCGCAGTAGGTTCGCCTGCGAGGTCAGCGTCGAGGTCTGCGTGCAGAGCGAGTCGACCACGGGCAGCGCCGCGACCGTTTCGGTCAGCTGCGGGCCGGTGATCCCGCTCAGCTTCCCGACCGTTTCGGTCAGCTGCGGGCCGGTGACTCCGCTGAGCTTCCCGACCACACCGCTCAGGTCACCGGTGGTGACTCCCTGCAGGAGGCCTTCAAGGCCTTCCACCTTCACCGTCAGGCCGGCGATTTTCGCCTGCAGGTTTGCTTCGTTGCCGGCACCCGAGGCACCGGCAGGGCCGGTAGTGCCAGTGCTACCGATGTTACCGGTAGGGCCGGTGACACCGGTCTGCCCGGCGGGCCCGGTAGTGCCCGCGGTGTTCCAGGCGAGCTTGCGTTCTCCACGCCTGCATTTCTTGTTCGCCGGCACCACCCGCATCGCGCCCTTGGCCTTGCCCTTGACGCGGTAGCAGGCGCTGATCTTGCCGCCCGTGCCGATCGCCGGCGCGGCGACGGCGGTACCGGCGAGGGCCAGCGACAACAGTCCTACGAGCGCCAGCAGGCCCACCGAGACGAGGCCGAACCTGGCTTTGAAAACTGCTTGAGGTGCTGCTTTGGCTTTCATGCCACCTGTTTCGACCAAAAACTTCTTGAAGATCAGGGATTCAACGTTTGATCGAGTTTTCTTAGTGGGAATAGGCACGTAACCCGCTGCTTCTGGTCGCTTTCTTGCAGCTCCCAACTTCACTAGCCTCCCCATCGATGGCCGATCCCGCCGACTATTACCGCGAGATCTACATGCGCGGACTCGGCGGCGAGACGCCGGCGATCCCGGTCTCGGTCGCCGAGCTGGAGCGACAGGCGGTCGCAGCGATGGAGCCACGGGCGGCCAACTACGTCGGCGCCGGAGCCGGCGGCGAGGACACGATCCGGGCTAACGCCGAGGCCTTCCGCCGGCACCGGATCGTGCCGCGGATGCTGCGCGACGTCGGCGCCCGCGACCTCTCGACCACCGTGCTCGGGACGGCGATGCCGGCGCCGCTGATGCTGGCCCCGATCGGCGTCCAGAAGGTGGTCCACGACGAGGGCGAGCTGGCGACCGCCCGCGCCGCCGCCGCGCTGGGAGCGCCGATGATCGTCAGCACCGCCGCGCATTTCAGCCTCGAGGAGATCGCCGCGGCCGGCGGCACCGACGCGCCGCGCTGGTTCCAGCTCTACTGGGCCACCGACCATGACCTGGTCGAGAGCTTCGTCGGTCGCGCCGAGCGGGCCGGCTACGGCGCCATCGTCGTCACCGTCGACACCTTCGTCCCCGGCTGGAAGCCGCGCGACCTGCAGCAGGCCTGGCTGCCCTTCCTCAACGGCATGGGCCTCGGCAACTACTTCGCCGACCCGGTCTTCCGGGCCGGCCTGGAGAAGGCGCCGGAGGAGGACGTCGGCGCCGCCACCGGCCACTTCCTCGGCATCCAGGCCAACCCGTCGCTGAGCTGGGACGACCTCGCCTGGCTGCGCGAGCGGACCTCGTTGCCGATCCTGCTGAAGGGCATCCAGCACGTC
>DATBXZ010000237.1:0-5854 GCA_036513995.1 Solirubrobacterales bacterium
CCCTCCACCCGCTCCGGTCACGACCGCCGTCCGCATCCTCGCCACCATATCCCGCCCCCGCTTGGCCGATCGCGGTTCGGTGGCTACCATCGATGGGCGGGCCGAGCGGACCGCGGGGGGAGAGAAAACCCCTCGAGGAAAGTCCGGACACCACAGGGCAGGGCGGTGGGTAACGCCCACCCGGGGAAACCCGCGGGAAAGTGCCACAGAAATACACAGCCGATGGCGCGGCCACACGTGAGTCGCGTACAGGCAACGGTGAAATGGTGCGGTAAGAGCGCACCGGCGCCGCGGTGACGCGGTGGCCAGGCAAACCCCGCCCGGTGCAAGGCCAAGCAGGACCGTCGACCCGGCTCGGCGAGGTCCAGGTAGGCCGCATAGATAGATGGCCGCTCGAGACAGGATCCGGCTTACAGGCCCGCTAACGGAAAGGCTCCCGAGAGGGGGCCTTTCCCATTGTGGAGCCGTCTATCGACCTATGCACCTTTTTCTGTCTTAGCCTTTGCTAACCTGCCGCCAACTTCCGCTGAATCTCCGCCTACATACCGCGGGGAGCGGGGGACCCAATTAGTGGGGGCGAATCGCCGGCATCAGCCGCGTAGCGCAGCTCTTTCAGCGCGAGCCCGACAGCTAACCCCGTAAGCGTTGGAAAGAGCATGCAGACAAGTGGAAACCGCCTTGCGCGGAAAAGCGATTCGCGACGTGCGCCTCGACCCGAGCGGCGCACTCTCCGGCGCCTGCCCTGGGCCGCCTCGCTGGTGGCGCTGTCGATCCTCGCCCTCGGCGCCGGCTCCGCCCAGGCCTCGCCCGGCGGCGCCTCCCCGGTCTCCCCGGTGGCGAGCACGACGGCCGGCCAGGATCTCGTCTTCAGCCCCTTCAAAAGCGCCGGCGCCAGTTGGTACGGCCCCGGCCTCTACGGCGACAAAACGGCCTGCGGGCAGACGCTGCGGGCGACCACGATCGGCGTCGCCCACCGCAGCCTGCCCTGCGGGACGATGGTCAAGTTCGTCTACGACGGCCATGTCGTGGTTGCCCCGGTGATCGATCGCGGCCCCTACGTCAAAGGTCGTTCCTGGGACCTGACGGCCGCCGCCAGCGAAGCGCTCGAGTTCGAAGGCGTCGGCATCCTCCACTACGCGGTCGCCGTCACCTACGCCCGCGCCGGCGTCCTGGGCTGAGCTCCAGGCCCGGTCACAAGCGCTTTTCGCCCGCTCCGAAGGCTAGTCTGCCGTGTTCAGGCAGTGCCAGATAACGAGAGGAGCAGCTGAATGTCGAGGTTTTCGCACGGAGCTTTTGTCACGGTGACGGCCCGGGGTAAGCGCCGGTCGACGCTTGGCTTGGCGATGGCGGCCTGCTCCCTCGCGATCGTCGCCGCTCTGGCGACCGGCACCAGCGCCGCCAAGGTCCCCAGCACCCAGGTGGTGCTCGGCCAGACCGCGACCGTGCCGGACCCCTCCTGCCCCGGGTTGCCCTGCCAGGCGGTCGGCAGCGTCACCGGCTTTCAGGTCAGCAACGGCCAGACGCGCTCGCCCTTCATCGTCCCCCACAACGGCACGATCAAGGCCTGGACGCTGACCCTGGCCCAGCCGACCAACAAGCAGCGCTCCTTCTTCAACGGCTTCTTCGGCACCCCGCCGGAGGCACGCCTGGCGATCCTGCGGCGCATCCCCGCCACCAACCCGCCCCGCTACAACCTGCGCAGCCAGGGCTCGGTCAAGGTCCTCACCCCGTACCTTGGCCAGACGGTCAAGTTCGGCTCCTCGCTGAAGGTCGAAAAGGGCGACATCGTCGCCATCACCGTGCCCACCTGGGCCCCCGCCTTCTCCCAGGAACTCGCCTCCAACGAGGTCTGGCGCGCGAGCCGCGCCCCCGGCACCTGCACCAACTCCACCGACATCCGCCAGGGCGAACCCCAAGACAAGGTCGGCACCCGCGCCACCTACGGCTGCAAGTACTCCACGGCGAGATTGCTCTACACAGCGACCTTGGTCGAGAGTCCCTAGCCACCTAAGCGCACGAGCCGTCCTGCCTTCAGCGCTACTCGCGCGGGCGCGGTGCGGAGAGGGAGTCCGAGAACGGACCCAGTTTGGCCCGCCCGCAGGACTCCCTCTCCGTGGCGCGCCCGCGCGCTTACGCCGCTGAGGGCAGGACGCGCGGGGTCGCCTGATCTTTGGGCAACGCCGCCGCACTGGCGATCAGGCTCTGGAACTCGTTCAGGGCCAGGTGCCCGACCGCCTCGAGGATCTCCTCGTCGGTCCAGCCCAGCTCCCGCGCCTCCTCGTGCAGGTGGAGCGGGGGAGGCCCGTCGGCGTCCAGCGCCTCCTTGAGGAAGGCGAGCAGGCCCGCCTCCTTCTCGTCTGAGGAGGTGAAGCTGCGAGCGCGGGAGACCTCGTCGAGGCCGAGCCCTGCCCGTCGCGCCGACTTCGCGTGCTGGGCGATGCTGTAGTTGTCCTCGCGGTGCTCGGCCACCGCCAGGGCGATCCGCTCACGCGTCGCCTGCGGCAAGACGCCGCCGCGCAGCTCCGAGCGCATCCGCGTGTAGGCACGAAGGACCGCGGGGGAGCCGGCGAGCACGCCGACGAACTTGGTGACCGCACCGCCGGCCGCCTGGATGGTCTTGATCAGCGGAGCGCTCTCGTCGGGAGCGGTCAGCTCATCGTGGATCTGGAATCTGGAGACATCGGTTTTGACCGTCACGGGCTTCTCATCTCTGGCTCTGCTGAGGCAAATTTCGCTTTACAGAGCCTTTACGTGGCCTTTACTTTACTTTGAGCCATTAACTTACAAGGAGTAAGTTATACCTACTTTCGGACGCCTTCGCAAGCTCCCTCCAGGCGGCCGAGACTGCGGGCCCTCTACCCGCTATACGGCGTCGTGCACCTCGGTGGTTCATTCGCCTATCGTTGCCCCCTTCTCGCGGACAAGCCAAGGAGGCCGGAATGGCAGAGCAACCCAGCAGTGCCGCTGACGTCATCGAGATCGTCAAGCAGAACGACGTCCGCTTCGTCCGCCTCTGGTTCACCGACGTGCTGGGGCAGCTGAAGAGCTTCTCGATCAACGCCGCCGAGCTCGAGGACGCCTTCGACGGCGGCATGGGCTTCGACGGCTCCTCGATAACCGGCTTCAACCCAATCGAGGAGTCGGACATGATCGCCATGCCCGACCCGTCCACCTTCGCCCTGATCCCCTGGCGCCCCGAGGACCAGAACGCCGTCGCCCGCATGTTCTGCGACATCCGCGTGCCCGGCGGCGGCCCCTACGAGGGCGACCCGCGCTGGATCCTGCAGCGGGCGATGAAACGGGCCGAGGAGATGGGCTTCGAGGCCTACAACATCGGCCCCGAGCTCGAGTTCTATTACTTCCGCTCCGCCAAGCCGGAGGGTGGTGTGCCGGAGGTCCTCGACGAGGGCGGCTACTTCGACCTGACCACGCTCGACGCCGGCTCCGACGTGCGTCGCGACACCGTGCTGGCGCTGGAGAAGATGGGGATCCACGTCGAGTACACCCACCACGAGGTCGGCCCCTCCCAGCACGAGGTCGACATGCGCTACAAGAACGCGCTCGAGATGGCCGACGACTGCATGACCTACCGGATCGTCGTCAAGGAGTACGCGATGAAATACGGCTGGCACGCGAGCTTCATGCCGAAGCCGCTGTTCGGCGAGAACGGATCCGGCATGCACGTCCACCAATCCCTGGCCAAGGACGGCAAGAACGCCTTCTACGACGAGGACGACCCGTACTACCTGTCGCCGACCGCGAAGTCGTTCATCGCCGGTCAGCTCAAGCACGCGCGCGAGATCTCGCCGCTCTTCGCCCAGTGGGTCAACTCCTACAAGCGCCTGGTCCCCGGCTACGAGGCGCCGGTCTACCTGGCCTGGTCGCGGCGCAACCGCTCGGCGCTGATCCGGGTGCCGCTCTACCACCCCGGCAAGGAGGGCGCTACCCGTGCCGAGCTGCGCTGCCCCGATCCGTCCGCCAACCCCTACCTCTGCTTCGCGGCGATGCTGCAGGCGGGCCTGGAAGGGATCGAGAAGGGCTACGAGCTGCCGGAGCCGATGGAGCAGAACCTCTACCACCTCTCCCAGGAGGAGCTGGCGCACCAGGGCATCGAGCAGCTGCCGGCGACGCTGGGCGAGGCGATCGAGGTCGCCGCCGACTCGGAGCTGGTCCTACGGACGCTGGGCGAGCACACCTTCCGTCGCTTCGTCGAGATCAAGCGGCAGGAATGGGACGACTACCGGGTCCAGGTGACCGCCTTCGAGATCGAGAACTTCCTGCCGATCCTCTAGGGCAGGGGCGACGGGGAACGGGGACGTGGCAGCGCTCCATGTCCTCCGCGTCTTCTGCGACGAGGACGGCGGCTGGGGCAATCCGCTGGGCGTCTTCCTCGACGGCGGCGAGGTGCCCGAGGAGCAGCGGCAGCAGGTCGCGCACGAGCTGGGCTTCTCGGAGACGGTCTTCGTCGACGATCGCGAGACGGCGGCCTGTCGCATCTTCACGCCGGGGCTGGAGCTGCCCTTCGCCGGCCACCCGATGGTCGGCACGGCCTGGCTGCTGGAGCGGGAGGGGCACGCGACGCCGGTCCTGCGTCCTCCCGCCGGCGAGATCGAGGTGCGCCACGAGGGCGGGCTGACCTACGTCGCCGCCCGGGCCGAGTGGTCGCCGCCGTGGAAGCTGATCCGGCTGGCGGAGGCGGAGGCGGTCGCGGACCTGCGCGAGCCGGCGCCGGAGGACGGGCTGCTGCCCTACTACTGGGCCTGGGAGGACGAGGAGGCGGGGACGGTGCGTGCGCGCTGCTTCTCGCTCGAGGACGGGATCGGCGAGGACGAGGCCACGGGATCGGCGGCGATCGTGATCTGCGTCGAGCGGAGCCGCCCACTGACGATCCACCAGGGCGAGGGGTCGCTGCTTCACGCTCGTTCCCTGGGCGAGGGCCGCGCCGAGGTCGGCGGCCGGGTCGTCCTAGACGGGGTCCGCGAGCTCTCCCGCTAGGGCCGACGGCTCGGTGACCGGCAGCCGGCAGGCGAAGCTCTCGCAGACGTAGGCGGCGGGACGGCCGTCGACGGCGGTGCGGTCCCGGAGCAGTGGAGGATCCTCCTCGCCCTCGAGGCCGGCGGCGAGGACGAGGTGGGGGCGGAGGGCGGAGCGGACCACGGCCGCGAGCTCGCCGACGTCGTCGCCGACCAGGGCGACCTCCCGGGTCGGGACGAGGTGGAAGTCAAGGGCGCGGAGGAGGTGGGCGAAGGACTCGGGGTGCAGGGTCGCGGTCTTGGCAAAGAGGCGGAAGACGCCCTCGGCCTGTTCCTCGTAGGCGCGCTCGCCGGTCAGGGCCGCGAGGCGCAGCAGGCCCATGGCGGCGGCGGAGTTGCCGGAGGGAATCGGGTGGTCGCCGATCTCCTTGCGGCGGGCGATCAGCTGCTCGTGGTCGGCGGAGGTGGAGAAGAAGCCGCCGCGCTCGGGGTCGCCGAAGCGGGCGATCGTCTCGTCCGCCAGCGCTCGGGCACGCTCGAACCAGCGCGGCTCGAAGGTCGACTCGTACAGCGTCAGCAGCGCCTCCAGCAGGAAGGCGTGGTCCTCGAGGTAGGCGTTGAGGCGGGCGTCGCCGTCCTTGTAGGTGCGCAGCAGGCGGCCGTCGTCGTCGCTGAGCGTGTCGAGGACGAATTCGGCGCAGCGGCGGCCGGCGTCGAGGTAGTCCTCGCGGCCGAGCACGGCGCCGGCCTCGGCCAGGGCGGCGATCGCCAGCGCGTTCCAGGCGGTCAGGCGCTTGTCGTCGAGTCCCGGCCAGACCCGCTTGGCGCGGGCCTCGTAGAGGGCGCGCCGCGCCCCGGCCAGGCCCTCGGGCTCCGGTGCC
>DATBXZ010000238.1:0-7476 GCA_036513995.1 Solirubrobacterales bacterium
CGACGGGCGCGGACGTGCGCGCCCACATCGGCTCGATCTTCGAGACCTGGCCCGACATCGAGTTCACGACCCGCCGCCTCTACGTCCGCGAGGGCCTTGTCGTCCAGGAATGGACCGCGGCCGCGACCCACGCCAAGACGATGCGCCGCGGCGACCTGGTCGCCGAGCCGACCGGCAGACGCGTCGAGTGGGACGGGATCGACTCGATCCCCTTCGAGGACGGCTTGGTCAAACGCAAGGATGTCTACTCCGACAGCGTCTCGATCCTGCGCCAGGTCGGCCTGCTCGACTAACGGCTCCAGTCTGGTTCGGAGGCGTTCTTGACGAGCGTCTTCGCCTTGCCGCCGCCGTAGGGAATCGTGGCGACAGCGTGGTTGGGGCCGGGTTCGAAGCCGCCGGTGAAGCCGAGCACGGTGGTGCCGTCCTTGGAGAGGGCGGTGCCGACGAAGCCCTGCTCGCCGTTCCCGTGCTTTTCGAGCGGCTTCTGGGCGCCGGTCCGGGGGTTGACGGTAACCGCGTAGCTGGTGTCCTGGCCCTCGAACTCGGCCAGCAGCTGCCTGCCGTTGGCCGACCAGGCTGTCGGGTAGAGCCCCTGCAGCAGCGGATCGACCTTGGTCTGGGTCAGGCGCTTCTGCTGGGTCCCGTCCGGGTTCATCAGGAAGAGCTCGTTCTTCGGCCCGTACTTGCGATTCGCCGCACCGAGCTGCTTGACGAAGACAACCTTCCCGTTCGGCCCCCACAGCGGATCCAGGGAGTTGCCGCCCTTGGTGACCTGGACCGGTTTGCCGGGAGCGACCGTGGCGGTGAAGACGTCGCTGTGCTGGGGAAAGCTTTCGCTGTTGGCGACCGAGTAAGCGAGTTCGGTGCCGTCCGGCGAGAAGCTGATGCCGCTGAAGTAGCCACTCGCGACCGTGCGCAGCAAGGTCCCGCTGACGACGTCGATCAGGACCAGCTTGCCTTTGCCGAGCTCGGGGCCGCGCACCGCCGCGACAAGCTTCGAGTCGGGCGAGAAGGTCACGTAGAAGCTGTCCTGCAGGCCGGTCAAGACCGTCCGCGAGCCGCCGCCCTGGGCCGCGGCGAGCTTCAGTTCGCGCTTGCCGCCCGAGCCTTCGTGCTGGTAGGCGATCACGTCGCCGTCGGGCGAGACCCGGGGGGTCGTCCCCGGCCCGACCTTGAAGGCACCGCCGCCGTTGTCGTTGGCGGCGAAGACGGCCGGGTGGGACGGGTTCTTGACGTAGACCAGCGTCGCCTCGGCGGCGGCGGGCAGCGCGAGCAGCGCGGTTGCGGCGACGAGCGCCCCGAGCAGTTTGAAATTCGGCAGGCTTGGCATGGCGGCGATAGTAGTCCGGGCGTCGGCTATGCCGGGCCGACGATCGCCGCCGCGACGAGGCCGCCGCTAACGCCGATGAAGGAGACGACCGCGAGCAAGCGGTACCAGAGCCGTTTCTCCACCTCGGGGTCGAAGGCGAGCGGGACGAAGAGGAAGGGGTTGACGGCGGTGCCGAAGACGAGGGCGACGGCGATCGCGGTCGGCAGGTCGGGGACCGCGAGGCCGACCCCGATCAGGATCAGGCCCATCATCACGTAGTCGAGGTGGACCTGGCGGATCCGCTGCGGAGCGACGACGCCGAGCCGCGCCAGCCACTCCGACTTCTCGGCCCGGACCACCATCGCCCAGCCGAGCAGGCCGCCGAGCGCCAGCTCGATCAGCCCGATCCGGACGACCCAGTCCATCTAGAGCTCGGGGACGTCGGCGCCGAGCGGGGTGAACGGCAGGCGGCGGACCTCGGCCCAGCCGGCGCAGCGCTCCTCGAGGGCGGCGAAGACGTGGCCGGCGTCCTGCCAGGTGGTCCAGACGAGGACGGCCGGGCCGGCGCCGGAGATCGTCGCTCCCAGGGCACCGAGCTCGGTCGCCACGTCGACGATCTCCATCGAGCGCGGGTAGAGGTCGCGGCGGCGCGGTTGGTGGATGGAGTCGCGCAGGCCGCGCGAGATCAGATCGAAGTCGTTGGTGGTGAGACCCAGAACGAGAGTCGACGCCGCAGAGATGTTGGCTATCGCGTCAGCCCGAGGAAACTGATCCGGAACTGCCTCGCGAGCCTTCGCGGTCGACACTTCCTCGCCCGGGATCACGACGATGCCCTCCAGTGCTTCAGGCGGGTCGAAGCGCGCGGCTACCGGGACACCGGCCTCGAGGCCGCAGACCACGAAGCCGCCGTAGATCGCCGCCGCGACGTTGTCGGGGTGCCCCTCCAGCTCGGTCGCCCGCCCCAGCATCTCCTCCTTGCTCAGCGCCAGCTCGAAGAGGTGGTCGGCGGCGAAGAGGCCGGCGACGATCGCGGCGGCGCTGGAGCCGAGCCCCCGCGCCAGCGGGATCTCGCTGCGCAGCCGGAAGGAGATGCCGTCGGCCGAGTGCAGGCTCTCGAAGGCACGGACGACGAGGTTGTCGCGCCCGCTCGAGACCTCGAGCCCACCCGGGTCGAGCGAGAACTCCCCCGTCTCCTCCACCTCCAGCTCCAGGTGCAGCGAGACCGCCGCGGCCATCGCGTCATAGCCCGGCCCGAGGTTGGCCGAGGAGGCGGGAACACGGACGAGTCGGTGGCGGACGGTCAATCGAAGACGGCGCGCTCGACCGCCGCGAGGTCGTTGTCGCAGTTGATCACCGCGGGGGCTTTGCCGAGGGCGGTGTCGGGGTCCTTGAGACCGTGGCCGGTGAGGACGCAGACGACGGACTCCGGTCGGGCGGCGCCCTCGGCGACGGGGAGGCCGTGGGCGAGCAGCCCGGCGACGGAGGAGGCGGAGGCGGGCTCGCAGAAGACGCCTTCGGTGTCGGCGAGCCAGTGGTAGGCCTCGAGGATCTGCTGGTCGGAGACGGCGGCGACGCGTCCGCGCGAGCCGGTGAAGGCGGTCATCGCCTCCTCCCAGCGGGCGGGGTTGCCGATCCGGATCGCCGAGGCGACGGTCTCGGGGTTGGCGACCGGGGCGCCACTGACCAGCGGCGCCGCGCCCTCGGCCTGGAAGCCGTAGAGGACGGGCAGTGGGCTCGAACCAGCGTTCTCGGCCTCCTGGAACCCGCGCCAGTAGGCCGTCACGTTGCCTGCGTTGCCAACGGGAATCGCCAGCGCCCCGGGCATCGCCCCCAGCTCTTCGACGACCTCGAAGGCCGCCGTCTTCTGGCCTTCGATCCGGTGCGGGTTGACCGAGTTGACGAGCTCGATCGGGTGCTTCTGGGAGAGCTCGCGGACGATCCGCAGGGCATCGTCGAAGTTGCCCTGCAGGGCGACGACGCGGGCGCCGTGCATCAGCGCCTGCGCCAGCTTGCCGATCGCGATCTTGCCCTCGGGGACGATCACCGCGCCGCGCAGCCCGGCGCGGGCCGCGTAGGCGGCGGCGCTGGCGGCGGTGTTGCCGGTCGAGGCGCAGATCACCGCCTCCGCCCCGCGCCCCTTGGCGCGTGAGACCGCGACCGTCATCCCCCGGTCCTTGAAGGACCCGGTCGGGTTGGCCCCCTCGAACTTGAGATAGGCGCGGGCACCGATCCGCTCCGAGAGCCGCGGCGCCTCGATCAGCGGCGTCGAGCCCTCGTTCAGGGTCACCACCGGGTCGCCCGGCTCCAGCGACAGCTTGTCCCGGTAGCGGTCGATCAGGCCGGCCGCCACCTAGAACTCCTTCTCGATCACGTGGATCGACCTGGGCGCGGAGCGCAGGTCGCCGAGCTCGCCGAGCGCCTCGACCGCCGCCGCGAAGCGCGACTCCAGGCACTCGTGGACGACCATCACCAGGCGGGCGTCGTCGCCGGCGCCGCGCTGGACGACGCTCTTGACCGAGACGTCGTGGTCTCCGAGCACGGTCGCCACCGTGGCCAGCACGCCGGGCCGGTCGGCGACCTCGAGGTAGAGGTAGAAGGAAGAGGTGACGTCGGCGACGATCGGCAGCTCCGCCCTGGTCTCGTGCACGGGCACGTCGCCGGCGAGGATCGAGACGACGTCGCCGAGCACCGCCGAGGCGGTCTGCAGGCCCCCCGCCCCCGGCCCCGACATCGTCACCTCGGTGATCGCCGGCGCCTCGACCATGACCGCGTTGAACGGCCCCTCGATCGGCGCCAGCGGATGGCCCGGGTAGAGGAAGCAGGGGAAGACGCGGACGCTGATGCCGCCGTTGCGCCGTTCGGCGACGCCGAGCAGCTTCAGCGAGAGGCCCAGCTCCTTGGCATAGGCGAGGTCGTCGGGCTGGATCGCCTCGATCCCCTCGTAGGGGACTTCGGCGAGGTCGACCGGCGTGTGGAAGGCGAGGCGGGCGAGGATCGCCATCTTCGCCGCCGCGTCGGCGCCGCTGACGTCGTCGCTGGGGTCCGCCTCGGCGTAGCCCAGCTCCTGCGCTCGCGCCAGCACCTCGTCGTAGCCGGCGCCGGTCGCCGCCATCTCGCTGAGGATGAAGTTGGTGGTGCCGTTGACGATCCCGAACACCTTCGAGATCTCGGTGACCCCGAAGCTCTCCTGGATCGTGCGCACGATCGGGATCACGGCGGCGACGGCGGCCTCGAAGCGCAGCTGCACGCCGGCCTCGCGGGCGACGCCGAAGAGCTCGTCGCCGTGCTTGGCCAGGAGCTGCTTGTTGGCGGTGACCACGGGTCGCCCGGCCCGCATCGCGTCGAGCACGAAGTCGCGGGCGGGGTCGGTCCCGCCCATCAGCTCGACGATCAGGTCGGAGCGCTCGAGGATCGTCCCGAAGTCCCCTTCGGAGCGGTTGAGGACGCCGGAGATCTCGGGACGGCGCCCGGTCGCGGCCTCGACCGCACCGGCGCGCTCGGCGAGCAGCTCGGCGAAGGCGGCGCCCACCGTGCCGTTCCCCAGCAGCCCGATGCGGATGGGTTTGGGGCCCTCGCTAGACATCGCGGGCCGTCAGGTCCTCGTAGGTCTCGCGCCGGACCACGACCCGCGCCTCGCCGTCGCGGCAGAAGACCACCGGCGGCCGCGGCACGCCGTTGTAGTTGCTGGCCATCGCGTAGCCGTAGGCGCCGGTCGCGGGCGTGACCAGGACGTCGCCGACGACGGGGTCGGCGAGCATCGCGTCGCGGACGAGGATGTCGCCGGACTCGCAGTGCATGCCGGCGATCGTGACCAGGGTGTCGGGCGCGACAGCGGCGCGGTCGGCGACCAGCGCCTCGTAGCGAGAGCCGTAGAGCATCGGCCGCATGTTGTCCGACATGCCGCCGTCGACGGCGACGTAGGTGCGGACGCCGGGGATCTCCTTGACGGTGCCGACCCGGTAGGCGGTGAGGCCGGCATTGGCGACCAGCGAGCGGCCCGGCTCGACCAGGATCCGCACGCCCGCGCCGAAGACCTCGGCGACGCCGTCCACCTTGACGCCGACGTAGGAGTCGATCGCGGGGGGCTCATCCTCGGCCGTGTAGGCGACGCCGAGGCCGCCGCCGACGTTGACCACCCGGCACCAATCCCCGGCCAGCTCGCCGAGGGCGCGGATCGCCAGCGTGTAGGGCTCGAGCTCGAAGATCTGCGAGCCGATGTGGGCGTGCAGCCCGACCAGCTCGAGCTTGTCGGAGGCCAGCACCCGCTCGATCGCCCGCGCCGCCAGCCCGTCCTCGAGGCCGAAGCCGAACTTGGAGTCGAGCTGGCCCGTCTGCACGTAGCTGTGGGTCGAGGGCTTGATCCCCGGCGTCACCCGGATCAGCACCCGCTGGGGCGAGTCGAGCAGCCGCTCGCAGCGCTCGATCTCGTCGAAGGAGTCGAGGATCAGGTGGCGGATGCCGGAGCGGGCGGCGAAGAGGATCTCCTCGTCGGTCTTGTTGTTGCCGTGCATGTGGATGCGATCGGGGTCGAAGCCAGCGCGCAGGGCCATGTGCAGCTCACCGCCGGAGGCGACGTCGACCGAGAGCCCCTCCTCGGCGAAGAGCCGGTAGGCAGCGGTGCAGGGCAGCGACTTGCTGGCGAAGAGGACCTCGAAGTCGGCACCGCGGCGCTCGAAGGCCTCGCGGTAGGCATGGGCGCGAGCGCGAATGTCGTCCTCGGCATAGAGGTAGGTGGGGGTGCCGAGCTCGGCCGCCAGCCCGACCACGTCGCAGCCGGCCAGCTCGAGGTGGCCGCTCTCGTTGACACGGCTGCCGGCCGGATAGACCGCCGAGCCCTCGATCGGATCGTCCACGACCGCCCCCTGCTGTTCTCGCTTCGCCATCGGATCGGCATTCTGACGGTTCCTGACGGCGCCGGACCGCACAGGGCAAGGACGCAGGGAGCGTGGCGTGCTCCGCACGCGAGCGACCGAGGACGCCGCTATGTGCGGTCCGGCGCCGTCAGCGTTTGCCGCCGAGCAGGCCGCCGACTACGCCGACGGTTTCGTCGACCACTTTGCCGACCGTAGATTCGGGGCCGGCGACGCCGTTGACGACGCCTTCGGTGACGCCGGTGACGCCGCTGTTGCCGAGCGTTCCGCCGAGCGCCGCTTCGTCGACGCCGGAGACCGTGTCGTTGACGGTTTCGGCGACCTTTCCCGCAGTCGAGGGGCGGGTGGTGCCGGCCGCTCCACCGCCCCCGCCCGAGCCACCGCCGCCGGAGCTGGTGGAGGAACCGGCAGCGCCACTGGGGCTGGAAGCGGTTGGGCTCTGCGGTGAGGCTGTGGGCTCGGAGCCGCCACCTCGACCACCCGGGTCGCCGCCGGACCCGCCGCCGGCCGCAGAGCCACCATGCTCCTCGCCGGTCGAGGCAAGGCCGGCGCCCGCGCCGACCGCGCTGGCGCCAGGGGCCGAGCCGGTGTCAGCCTGCTGACCTTTCGCCCTGCTCGCGCGCCCCGCCGATCCCGCCGTCCCAGCACCCACGACGGCGGCCGTCGTCGGGCCGGCCGGCGCCGCCTCGGCGTCGGATACCGCGGTCGGCTCGCTGCCGCCCCCGAGCGCGGCGATCGGCCAGTCCCGGAACACCTGGGCGGAAACGAGCACGACAAACACCACGACGGCGACGGCGATCAAAGTCGCCCCTCCCATCGCTCCTACCAAGTAGGTGTGGGCCTGGCGAATCATGAAGAACTACCAATTGCTAAAGGTAACCCATCGGGTCGGTGACGGAGCCGTTTATACGAACCTCGAAATGCAGGTGCGGACCGAGGCAGTAACCGGTGCAGCCGCTGTACCCGATGATGTCGCCCTGCGAAACCGACTGGCCGGCCGAGACCGCGAACGAGCTCTGGTGGGCGTAGCAGGTGGAGAGCCCGCCACCGTGGTCGATGCAGGTGTAGTTGCCGTAGCCACCGCTGCTGGCCTCGGGCTCGGTGAAGATCACGGTCCCGTCGGCGGCGGCGCGGATCGGGGTGCCTTCCGGGACGGCGATGTCGATCCCGGGATGGAACTCGTAGCCGGCGCCGATGTCGCGGCCACCGAAGGGCGAGACCACGGGCCCGTCGACCGGCCAGATCAGGCCGCTGCCGCCGCCCTGGATCGGCCCCGCCGGCAGCGGCGCCGAGCCG
>DATBXZ010000239.1:0-16378 GCA_036513995.1 Solirubrobacterales bacterium
GCGAAGGCGATCCAGGTCGCGTGCAGCACCCGCTGGGGCGTCACCAGTCCGGCCGAGGTGACCCGCACCGGGCCCAGTCGGTCGGCGGTGTCGGCGCCGCGCTTGGCGTCGGAGTAGTCGTTGGCGAGGTTGGTGCCGATCTGGATGAAGATCGAGCCGACGAGCGCGGCGAAGAAGGCCCCCCAGCGCGGCAGGTGGCCGACCCACTGCACCGCGGCGGCGGTGCCGACCAGGACCGGCGCGATCGCCGCCGGCAGGGTCCTTGGCCTTGCGGCCATCAGCCAGATCCTCATGCGACGACTTTCCGCGCCGGAGCTCTCACGGCCGCCTCGGGAACTTGGAGAAGTCCGGTTGGCGCTTCTCCTTGAAGGCCTCGCGCCCCTCGGCGGCCTCCTCGCTGCCGTAGAAGAGCAGGTTGGCGTCGTGGGCCAGCTGCTGGATCCCCGCGTAGCCGTCCTCGTGGGCGTTGAAGCTGGCCTTTGCCAGGCGCAGGGCGAAGGGCGAGAGCGCGAGCATGTCGCGGCACCAGGCGACCGTCTCCCGCTCGAGCTCGTCGAGCGGGACGACGGCGTTAACCAGTCCCATCCGCAGCGCCTCCTCGGCGTCGTACTGGCGGCAGAGCAGCCAGAACTCCTTCGCCTTCTTGGTTCCGACCAGGTCGCGCAGGAGGGAGGCGCCGAAGCCGCCGTCCCAGGAGCCGACCCGCGGCCCCGTCTGCCCGAAGACGGCGTTGTCGGCGGCGATCGTGAGGTCGCAGCAGACGTGGAGGATGTGACCGCCGCCGATCGCGTAACCGGCGACCATCGCCACCACGGGCTTCGGCAGCCGCCGCATCTGCACCTGCAGGTCGGTGACGTGGAAGCGGCCGAGCGAGGCGCCCTCGGCGACGTAGCCGCTGTCGCCCCGGACCGTCTGGTCGCCGCCGGAGCAGAACGCCTTCGGGCCCTCGCCGGTGAGGACGATCGCGCCGATCTCGGTGTCCTCGCGTGCCAGCTCCAGCGCGGCCGCGATCTCGACCAGCGTCTGCGGGCGGAAGGCGTTCAGCACCTCTGGCCGGTCGATCGTGATCTTGGCGATCCCGTCGGCCTTCTCGTAGCGGATGTCGCCGTACTCGGCGGCGCTCCGCCACTCGATCGGCGCGTAGAGATCCTGCTCGGGTGGGGCGTCCTTGTGGCGGTTGGGCATGATGGGACGATATCCCGCATGAAGCTCGACGACTGGCTCGCCCAGAGATCCCAGAGTTGCCCCGACCGCACCGCCCTGGTTGCGGACGGCGCCGAGATGACCTATGCCGAGCTTGAGGCGGAGGCGACCTGGGTGGCCCGTCGCCTCGCCGCCCACGGCGTCCGCCGCGGCTCGACGGCGGCCCTGACCATGCACCCGCGCCGCGAGCAGGTAGTACTCGCCCACGCGCTGATGAAGGTCGGCGCCAGGATGCTGCCGCTGAGCCCGCGGCTGACCATGGCGGAGCGGGCGGCGATCGTCGCCGCCGAGGAGCCGATCGTCGACCTCGACGACGCTGGCGAGCTGACCCAGACCGAGGCCGACATGCCGCTGCTCGGCGAGCACGACATGGACGAGGTCTGCGCTCGCGTCCTCACCAGTGGCAGCACCGGCGCCCCGCACCCGGTCGGGCTCACCTACGGCAACTTCCTCTGGAGCGCCGTCGGCTCGGCCTTCAACCTCGGCGTCGAGCCCAGCGATCGCTGGCTCTGCTGCCTGCCGCTCAGCCACATCTCCGGCCTCGGGATCGTCATGCGCTCGGTCATCTACGGGACCACCGCGGTCATCCACGAGGGCTTCGACGTCGACCGCGCCGGGGCGGCCCTGGAAGGCGAGGAGATCACCGTCGTCTCCGTGGTGGCGACGATGCTGACCCGGCTGCTCGAGGCCGGGGCCGACCTCTCCGGCCCGCGGGCGATCCTGGTCGGTGGCGGCCCGGTCCCAGCCGAGCCGCTGCAAGAGGCCACGGCAAAAGGCGCCACCGTCGTCCAGACCTATGGCTTGACCGAGACCTGCTCCCAGGTGACGACCCTGGCGCCGGCCGACGCGCAGCGCAAGCTCGGCTCCGCCGGCCGGCCGCTGCTGACCACCCATCTCCGCATCGAGGACGGCGAGATCCTCGTCCAGGGCCCGACCGTGGCCCCCGGGCGGATCGACGCCGACGGCTGGCTGCACACCGGCGACCTCGGCCACATCGACGACGAGGGGTTCCTCTACGTCAAGGACCGGATCGACGACATGATCGTCAGCGGCGGTGAGAACGTGATCCCGGCCGAGGTCGAGGAGGTACTGCTGCGCCACCCCGAGGTCGCCGACGCCGCCGTGGTCGGTCGCGAGGACCCCGAGTGGCAGCAGGCGGTGACCGCGGTGATCGTGCTGGAGAGCGGCTCCCAGGTCACACCGGACGATCTGCGCCGCCACTGCGCCGAATCCCTGGCCGGGTTCAAGGTCCCGAAGCGGGTCGAGCTTGCCTCGGCCCTGCCCCGCACCCCGTCCGGCAAGTTGATGCGCAGGGCGCTTCGCTAGGGCGTGGGATAGCCTCCCCGGCCATGCGCACCGACGACATCTTCTACGACAAGGACGCCGACCTCGGCAAGCTCGACGGCAAGACCGTCGCGATCCTCGGCTACGGCTCCCAGGGGCACGCTCACGCCCTCAATCTCAAGGACTCCGGCGTCGACGTCGTCGTCGGCCTCCGCCCCGACTCCTCCAGCCGCGCCAAGGCCGAGGCGGCGGGGTTGGAGGTGCTCGACATCGCCGAAGCCGCCAGCCGCGGCGACCTGGTGATGGTCCTGCTGCCGGACGAGAAACAGGCCGAGGTTTGGGCCTCGGACATCGCCGACGGCATCGCCCCCGGCAACCTGCTGCTCTTCGCCCACGGCTTCGCGATCCACTTCAACGAGATCGACCCGCCGGCCGGCGTCGACGTCGGCATGGTCGCGCCCAAGGGCCCGGGCCACCTGGTCCGCCGCCAGTACGAGGAAGGCAACGGGGTGCCCTGCCTGATGGCCGTCCACCAGGACGCCAGCGGCAACGCCCACGACCTCGTCCTCGCCTACGGCGCCGGGATCGGCGGCGGCCGCGCCGCGATCATCGAGACGACCTTCAAAGACGAGTGCGAGACCGATCTCTTCGGCGAGCAGGCTGTGCTCTGCGGCGGTGCCTCGGAGCTGGTCCAGGCTGGTTTCGAGACCCTGGTCGAGGCCGGTTACGACCCCCGCCTGGCCTACTTCGAGTGCCTGCACGAGCTCAAGCTGATCGCCGACCTGATGTACGAGAAGGGCATCCAGGGGATGCACTACTCGATCTCCAACACGGCCGAGTACGGCGACCTCACCCGGGGCAAGCGAGTGATCACCGACGAGACCAAGGCGGCCATGAAGCAGATCCTCTCCGAGATCCAATCCGGCGACTTCGCCCGTGAGTTCATCGCCGAGAACAAGGCCGGCAACGAGAACTTCGACCGCATGCGCGAGGAGCTCCAGGGTGCCGAGATCGAGGACGTCGGCAAGGACCTCCGCACGATGATGCCCTGGATCGACCAGGGGTTCAAAGACACGAAGTAGGGCGGTGGTTGGGAGAGGGGTTCCCTAACCTCTGCGCCCGGTGCTGCTCAGCGGTGCGTCTCGCCCTCGGCGAGTTTGCCGTCGCGCCCCACATAGCCGTCCTTGCCACCGACGATCACGTAAACGGCCTCCTCGGAGTCGCTGAGGTTCCTCACTTTGCGCGAGGTGGGGGCATCGACCCAGGCGAGGCCGCCGGGGCCGAGCTGCTGGGTCGAGCCGTCGCCGAAGGTGAACTCGATTTCGCCGCTGTGGACGAAGTAGAGCTCCTCCTGCTCGTCGTGGTAGTGGCTGCCTGTCTCATAGGTCGGCGGCAGCACGATCGCGTTGACGCCGAAGGCGGTGACCCCGAGCTCCTTGCGGATCTTGCGGAAGCCGGGGCCCTCGCCGAGGTCGGCGAGGTTGACGACGGCGTAGCCCTCGCCCTTGGAGACGGAGTCGTTGCTGGCGTCGCTCATCGCAATCTCCTTAGACCGCCGGCGCGGCTGGTGGGGCCGGGGGCGCGGGTGGAGCGGCGGTCGCGGACGGGCTGGCCGCCTCGATCCCGATCGGCGGGTAGTCGTCGGTCAGCAGCGCGTAGTAGCCGAAGACGCGGGCGTAGAAGCTGTTGACGAAGGTCAGGGCCGAGTTGATCCCCTCCGGCAGGTAGCCGCGGAAGACGATCGTCAGCCAGGCGACGATCGCGGCGCCGAGGTGGAGGTAGTTGACCGCGTAGGAGACGAGCAGCATCGGCAGCACGAGGATGATCCGGAAGAAGGCCTTGAGCCGGCTCTGGCGCTCCGCCGCGGGGGCGACGTTGAGCCGGATCGGGTAGCTGGGGTCGTCGGCGATGCCGAACGGTGGCCAGACGTCGGTCTGCAGGTAGGCCCAGGCGTAGAAGCGGACGCTGAAGCGGACCACGCCCGAGTTGAAGTTGTAGAGCCACTGCGGGTAGCGGCCGAGGATCACCACCGCCACCCAGGCGAAGAGGTGGGTGAAGGCGACGAGGATCAGGTAGACGTAGAGCACGATGATCCACGGGATCGCCAGGATCAGCCGGAAGAAGGTCGTCCAGCGGTTCGGCGTCGGGTTGAAGTCGGCTTCGTAGCTGATCGGATACATCGATCCCCCTCTGGAGTGGACGGACAGCCAGACCTGCGTCGCGAGCCTAACCTCGCGCTCGGCGGGAGTCCACCCGCGACGGTCAATAACCTGTCCAGCCCGATGGCGAGCCCGGCAACAGACACCGCCCAGATCCCGGCCGAGCTGAAGCCGGCCGACGGCCGCTTCGGCTGCGGGCCCTCGAAGGTGCGCCCGGAGGCGCTGGCGGCGCTGGCCGCGCGCTCGGACCTGATGGGCACCTCGCACCGCCAGGCACCGGTCCGCGACCTGGTCGGCCGGGTGCGGTCCGGCCTCGCCGAGCTCTTCTCGTTGCCCGACGGCTACGAGGTCGCCCTCGGCAACGGCGGCACCACCGCGTTCTGGGATGCCGCGGCGGCCTGGATCGTGCGCGAGCGCGTCCTCCACCTCGCCTATGGCGAGTTCTCGGCGAAGTTCGCCAAGGCGACGGCGGGCGCGCCCTTCCTGGCCGACCCGATCGTGGTCGAGGCGGAGCCCGGCGACGCGCCGGCCCCGACTGCCGACCCCGCCGCCGACGTGATCGCCTGGGCCCACAACGAGACCTCTACCGGCGTCATGGTCCCGGTCCGCCGACCCGCCGACGCCGGCGGCGCCCTGGTCCTGATCGACGCCACCTCGGGCGCCGGCGGGCTGCCCGTCGATGTCGGCGACGCCGACGCCTACTACTTCGCCCCGCAGAAGTCGTTCGGCGCCGAGGGCGGCCTCTGGCTGGCTTTGTTGAGCCCCGCCGCGATCGCCCGGATCGAAGAGCTCGATGGCGCCGCCGGTCGCTGGCAGCCGGAATTCCTCTCGCTGCGGACGGCGCTGGAAAACTCGCGCAAGGAGCAGACCTACAACACGCCGGCGCTGGCGACCCTGCTGCTGCTCGCCGACCAGATCGAGTGGATGCTCGGCAACGGCGGCCTCGAGTGGTGCGTGCGGCGCACCTCCGACTCCTCTGCCCGCCTCTATGGCTGGGCCGAGGCCAGCGACGTCGCCACCCCCTTCGTGGCCGACCCCGCCAAGCGCTCGCTCGTCGTCGGCACGATCGACTTCGACGACTCGGTCGACGCTGCCGCCCTGGCTGCCGCCCTGCGCGCCAACGGCATCGTCGACGTCGAGCCCTACCGCAAGCTCGGTCGCAACCAGCTGCGGATCGGCATGTTCCCCGCGGTCGAGCCCGGCGACGTCGAGGCCCTGACCGCCTGCGTCGACTGGGTCCTGGCCAACGTCTCCGGGGTGGCGAAGTGAAGGTCCTGGTCAAGGAGAAGATCGCCGACACCGGCGTCGACCTCCTGCGCGCCAACTTCGACGTCGACCTCGGCCTCGAGATGTCCGACCAGGAGCTGCGCGAGCAGATCGGCGCCTACGACGCGATCCTGATCCGCTCGGCGACGAAGATGACGCCGGAGCTGATCGAGCTGGCGACCAACCTGAAGGTGATCGGCCGCGCCGGCACCGGCGTCGACAACGTCGACATCCCGGCCGCCACCCGCCGCGGCATCATCGTCGCCAACGCTCCGGAGTCGAACTCGGTAGCAGCCGCCGAGCACACTCTGGCCCTGGCCCTGGCCCTCTTCCGCAACGTCCCGCAGGCGCACGAATCGCTCGTCGCCGGGCGCTGGGACCGGGCCAAGTTCAAGGGCGCCGAGCTCTACGGCAAGACGCTCGGCGTGATCGGCTTCGGCCGCATCGGCCAGCTCGTCGCCAAGCGCGCCCAGAGCTTCGAGATGGACGTCGTTGCCTTCGACAAGTTCGTCTCCGCCGAGCGTTTCCGCGAGCTCGGGGTAGAGGGGCTGGAGAGCGTCGAGGAGGTGCTCGGCCGCGCCGACCTGGTCACCCTGCACGTGCCGAAGACGCCGGAGACGATCGGTCTGATCGGCGCCGAGACGATCGCCGCGATGAAGGACGGTGCCCGGCTCGTCAACTGCGCTCGCGGTGAGCTGGTCGACCTCGACGCGCTGATGGCCGGGCTCGAGTCGGGCAAGCTGGCCGGTGCCGCGCTCGACGTCTTCCCCTCCGAGCCCTTCACCGAGCACCCGATCTTCGCCCGCGACGACGTCGTCGTCACCCCGCACCTCGGCGCCTCGACCGCCGAGGCCCAGGACCGGGCCGGCGTCGTCACCGCCGAGCAGGTGACCGCGGCGCTCAGCGGCGGCGTCGTCACCAACGCGGTCAACATCGCCGCCGTCCGCCCCGAGGCGATGGAGGCGCTGGCCCCGTTCGTGCCGCTCTGCGAAAAGCTCGGCCGCCTCGCCCAGGGCCTCGGCGACGGCTCGGTCGACCGCGTCACCGCCGAGTTCCGTGGCCGCATCGCCTCTCACGACACCCGCCTGCTCGGGATCGCAGTTCTCGCCGGCATCCTCGCCGGCAACACCGAGGAGGCGGTCAACCTGGTCAACGCACCGCAGATGGCCGAGGAGCGCGGCATCGAGCTGGTCGAGACCAAGGACGCCAGCGCCGAGGACTTCACCGAGCTCGTCACCGTCCGGGTCGGCTCCGGCGACCGCGAAGTCGAGGTCGCCGGCACCAGCGTCGGCCCCCGCAACGTGCCCTACCTGGTCTCGGCCTGGGGCGAGGGTTTCTACCTGCCCTTCGCCGAGCACATCTCGGTCTTCCGCTATGCCGACCAGCCGGGGATGATCGGCCGGGTCGGGACGATGTTCGGCGAGGAGGGCGTCAACATCGTCTCCGCCGCCGTCGGCGCCGAGCAGGACGGCGCCCGAGCCGTCATGGCCCTCACCACCGATGCCCCGGTGCGGGCCGAGACGGTCGAGAAGATCCTCGGGCTCGATGGTTTCGCCGTCGGCCGCTCCGTCGACCTCTGAGATCACCCGACCGGCGCATTTCGGCGTCGTCGGTTGCTTGTGTGCGGAGCACACGGCGCTCCCTGCGTCCTTGAACTGCTTGGTCGAGTGATCTCAGAGAACGTCTAGGGTGAGTCCATGCGGGCGGTTGTACTGACGGGGACCGGTGGTCCTGAGGTTCTCCAGGTTCAGGAGCGGCCCGACCCAGCGGTCGGCCCGGGCCAGATCCGCATCGCCGTGCGTGCCGCCGGCATCAACTTCGCCGACACCCTGGCCCGCGTTGGCCTCTACCCGGACGCTCCGAAGACCCCGTGCGTGCTCGGCTACGAGGTCGCCGGCGAGGTCGAGACGGTGGGGGAGGGCGTGAGCGGCTGGGCGGTCGGCGACCGCGTCGTCGCCGGCACTCGCTTCGGCGGCCAGGCCGAGCTGGTCAGCGTCGATGCCGCCCAGGCCCTGCCGCTTTCCGACCGCCTCAGCTTCGAGCAGGGCGCCGCCTTCCCGGTCAACTACGGGACCGCCTACGCGGCGCTGATGCTGATGGGCGGCATGCGCGAGGGGGACCGCGTCCTCATCCACGCGGCTGGAGGTGGCGTCGGCATCTCCGCCACCCAGCTCGCCCGCAACGCCGGTGCCGAGGTCTTCGGCACCGCCTCGCCCGGCAAGCACGAGGCGATCCGCGCCCAGGGCGTCACCCACGCGATCGACTACCGCAACCAGGACTTCGAGGCCGAGGTGATGAGGATCACCGGCGGCGAGGGCGTCGACCTGATCATGGACGCGCTCGGGCCCACCTCGTTCCGCAAGGACTACCGGCTCTTGCGCTCCGGCGGGCGGATGGTGATGTACGGGCTGTCGGAGAACACGGACTCCGGCGTCCGCAACATCCCGGCGACGCTGAAGAGCCTGGCGAAGATGCCCCTGGCGACGATGCCCTGGTGGAAGAGCCTGATGGTGATGAACGAGAACAAAGGGGTGTTCGGGCTCAACATGCTCAGCTGGTGGGACCGCGAGGGCAACCTCGACCGCGTCACCGAGCCGCTGATGGCCGATCTCGAGGCGGGCCGGCTGGAGCCGGTCGTCGCCGAGGCCTTCCCCTTCGACCGTGCCGGCGACGCCCACGAATTCATCGCTCAGCGCCGCAACGTCGGCAAGGTCGTGTTGTTCCCCTAGTAGGACTCGGGCGACCCGAGCCCCGGAGCGACTCTGCGATGAAAAGGGCGATTTTGACTGCGACGACGGTGCTGGTGGCCCTGGCTGCCACGACCGCTCACGCCGCCGAATCGCAGCTGACCGTGCTGCTCGCCGGCGGTTCGGAAGCGAACACGATCTCGATCACGCTCAGCCCTGACGGCCGCACCTACGCGATCGAATCCGTGGTGCCGCTGGAAATAGGCGGCAGCGTCTGCTGGCACCCGGAAGAACAGTCGAACGAGCTGACCTGCGAAGCGGCCTCGATCGGCGGCTTTGAAGTCGATGCCGGCGGAGGCGACGACTCGATCACCGTCGCTCGCGAGGTGCCGGTCCCGGTCACCCTGCGTGGCGGGCCGGGGCAGGACAAGCTGGTCGGCGGCGCCGGCGACGACAAGCTGGTCGGCGGCGCCGGCGACGACGTCCTGGTCGGCCGGGCCGGCGACGACTCCCTGTTCGGCGGGCCTGGCGACGACCGCCTGATCGGCGGCAGCGGCAACGACCTCCTGCACGGCGACAGCGGTGAAGACGTGCTGCTGGGCGGCTCCGGCCAGAACTCCCTGGTGCCCTGAGGAGCTAGGCGGCCTGCTCGCTCGAGCGGCGCGAGAGCAGCGTGCCGCCGACGAAGAGCAGTGAGACCACGAAGCCAACCAGCGAGAGCGCCGCGTCGAGCCGGAAGCCGGCCTGGACGCCGTCGACGAAGGGCGGGATCGCGGCCGAGAAGACGGTCGTGGTCAGGCCCAGCCCGATCGAGCCGCCGGCGATCTGGAACATGTAGACGATGCCGCCGGCGAGGCTGGTCTGGGAGTCGTCGACCGAGGTGACGCCGGCCGTCGTTGTGGTCGGGTAGAAGCTGCCGATTCCGAGCCCGAGCACGACCATGCCGGGGACCAGCGAGGCGTAGGTCGAGCCGCCGTCCACCTGCGAGAAGAGAAACGGCGCCACGGTGATGCAGGCGGCGCCGAAGACCGCCAGCGGCTTGGCGCCGAGGCGGTTGTAGAGCGGCCCGGCGACGAAGGAGACGACTGCGAAGACGCCGAGGAAGGGCAGGATCCCGACCCCGGCTTCCAGCGGCGAGTAGCCGAACTGCTTCTCCATGAACTGCGGCAGGTAGAGCAGCGAGGCGAAGAAGGTCGCCGACATGAAGAGGATCGCCACGCAGGAGGCGGTGAAGCTGCGATTGCGCATGATCTCCCGCGGGACCAGGGCGTGGGCACCGGCGCGACGCTCGATCGGCACGAAGGCGACGATCAGGACCGCGGCGACGGCGAGCAGCCCGATCACCCGCGGGTCGCCCCAGCCCCAGTCGTCGACCTGGTCGAGGGCGATCAGCAGCGAGACCAGCCCGACCGAGAGCGCCGCGATCCCCGGGTAGTCGATCCGCTGGTCCCTGGCTTCGGGCTCCTCGACGTGGACCAGGAACCAGGTGACGGCGACGGCGAAGATCGCGATCGGCACGTTGAGGAAGAAGATCCAGCGCCAGCTCAGGGTGTCGGTGAGGACGCCGCCGATCAGCGGCCCCAGCGCGTTGCCGAGCCCGGCGGCGCCGAGGATGATCCCGCCCGCCAGGCCCGCCTTCTCCGCGGGCAGGATCGCGAAGGTCATGCCGAGGATCGCCGGCCACATCAGGGCGCCGCCGATCCCCATCAGGGTGCGGGTGGCGATCAGCCAGGTCTCCGTCTGCGCGGCGCCGCCGAGGGCCGACATCGAGGCGAAGATCGCGGTGCCGACGAAGAAGGCGTTGCGGCGCCCGAACATGTCGGCGAGGCGACCGCCGGTGACGATCATCACCCCGAAGGTCAGCGCGTAGGCGTTGACCACCCACTGGATCGTGTTGATGTTGGTGTCGAAGTCCTTCTCCATGGTGGGGAGGGCGACGTTGATCGCGGAGAAGTCGTTGGCGATCACCAGGACGGCGATTCCCATCGCGAAGAGGGCGAGCCAGTTGATGCGCTGCGCGGAGGCCTCGATGGGCGCCAGCCTACGCAACGCCCCTGATGCCGCGCCGGTCTGCGCTACCCTGCACGGAGCGAATGATCCATCGGTTCGACAGCCTCGCGCTTCTCCTTCTCCTCCCCCCTCGGGGGGAATAGCGCTGGGCGGCGCGATAGCCGCGAGATACAGAGGTCATTCAAACTTAGGAGAGAAGGAGATCCAATGGGATCCGCATCTGACGCCAACCGCGTCCACATTTTCGACACCACCCTGAGAGACGGCGAGCAGTCGCCCGGCATCTCGCTGAACACCGCCGAGAAGGTGGAGATCGCCCAGCAGCTGGCACGGCTGGGGGTCGACGTGATCGAGGCCGGCTTCCCGATCACCTCGCCCGGCGACTTCGAGGCCGTCCAGAAGATCTCGCGGGTGGTCGAGGGCCCGGTGGTCTGCGGCCTCGCCCGCACCCACAAGGCCGACATCGACGCCGCCTGGGGAGCGGTGCGCGACGCTCAGCGCCCGCGCATCCACACCTTCATCTCCACCTCCGACATCCACATCGAGCACCAGCTGCAGACCGACCGCGAGGACGTCAAGGGCCAGGCCCGGGCCGCCGTCGCCCACGCCAAGGCCCAGTGCGAGGACGTCGAGTTCTCGCCGATGGACGCGACCCGGGCCGACATCGAGTTCACCGCCGAGGTCTGCGCGATTGCCGTCGAGGAGGGCGCGACCGTCGTCAACATCCCCGA
Source organism: Solirubrobacterales bacterium (assembly GCA_036513995.1). Taxonomy (GTDB): domain Bacteria; phylum Actinomycetota; class Thermoleophilia; order Solirubrobacterales; family 70-9; genus VAYN01. The sequence continues at coordinate 11,341 of DATBXZ010000239.1, forward strand.
CACCGTCGGCTACACCACGCCGGAGGAGTACGCGGACTACTTCCGGCGTCTCTACGAGCTGGTACCGGCGCTGCGCGAGGTCGAGATGTCGGTCCACTGCCACGACGACCTGGGCCTGGCGGTCGCCAACTCCTACGCCGGCGTGCTGGCCGGGGCGCGCCAGGTCGAGTGCGCCGTCAACGGCATCGGCGAGCGGGCGGGCAACTGCTCGCTGGAGGAGATCGCGATGCTGGTCAAGGTTCGCGAGGACGTTCATGGCCTCGGCACCGGCGTCAACAGCCGCGAGCTGGCCCGCACCAGCCGCATGGTCTCGCGGCTGACCGGCTACGCGATCCAGCCCAACAAGGCGATCGTCGGCCGCAATGCCTTCGCCCACGAGTCCGGGATCCACCAGGACGGCGTGCTGAAGGAGCGCAGCACCTACGAGATCATGGACGCGACCGAGGTCGGCTTGGAGTCGAACTCGATCGTGTTGGGCAAGCACTCCGGCCGCCACGCCTTGAAAGACGCCCTGGAGCAACTGGGCTTCCAGGTCGAGGGCAACGCTCTCAACGCCGCCTTCAAGGCCTTCAAGGAGGTCGCCGACCGCAAGAAGCAGGTGACGGCGCTCGATCTGGAGGCAATCGTCTCCGACGAGATGCGCGAGCGCTCCGACGCCCACGAGCTGGCCTGGTTCGAGGTCGAGGCGGGTTCCCGCCGCGAGCCCGTCGCCAAGGTGGCGGTGACGCTGCCCTCTGGCACCGAGGCGGTCGGCGAGTCCGGCGGTGATGGCCCGGTCGACGCGATCTTCCGCGCCATCCAGTCGGCGACCGAGACCGAGTGCGAGCTGGCCCAGTACACGGTCGAGGCGGTGACCGGGGGAGAGGACGCCCTCGGCGAGGTGACCGTGATGCTGCGCGTCGCCGGCCGCCTGGCGACCGGTCAAGGCGTCGCCACCGACATCCTCGAGGCCTCGGCCCGCGCCTACGTGCGAGCCCTGTCCAATGCCCTCGAAGGCGCCGCCACCCGCGAGGCCGAATCGGCCACCGCCGAAGCCGCAGTAGAGCGCACCCCCGGCCCCTGAATCTCGCCCTACGGGGGCGAGATAGCGCGTGTCTGCACTTACTCATCCCATGGATGAGCTGGAGCAGACGCGCGCTCTCGATATATGGATTGGGCGCCTCGCAGAGAGGCAGCACGGGGTGGTGGCACGGCGGCAGTTGGAGGCGCTCGGCGTCGGGCGGGGATCGTTGGAGAAGCGGCTGGGGATAGGGCGCCTGCTGCGCCTGCACCCTGGCGTATATGCGGTCGGCCACCGAGTGCTCTCGCAGGAGGCGCGGTGGATGGCAGCAGTTCTGGCCTGTGGCGACGACGCCGTGCTCAGCCATCGTTCGGCGGCCGCCCTTTGGAGGATCCGAGGCGTTCGTCGCGGGCCAGTCGAGGTGACAACCCCGAGGAAGAGCCGTTCCCGCGACGGAATGAGCCGTCACTATGCGGTTCTACCTGCAGACGAGATGACGATCGAGCGGGGTATCCCGGTAACGAGCGTGCCCCGGACTCTCTTCGACCTTGCCGCGACCACCTCGGTGGACGAAGTGGAGCACGGGCTGCGGGAGTCAGAATATCTGCAGCTGTACGACCGACTCTCTTTGCGCGACCTGCTTGCTCGTTACCCGCGGCGCCAGGGCTCGAGGGCGATCCGGGAATGTCTCGTCCGGCGAGCCGAAGCCCCAGGCCGCGCCCGTAGCTGGCTCGAGGAGCGTTTCCTACCGTTACTGCGGGAGCACCGGCTGCCGCGGCCACAGCTCAACGCCTGGGTCGAGGCGGGGGAGATGTGGTTTGAGGTCGACTGTCTCTGGCCAGAGTCGCGAGTGGTCGTCGAACTCGACGGCTTCGCCGCGCATGGCACTCGCATCGCTTTCCGCGAAGACCGGGCCCGGGACCGGAGACTGCGTGTAGCCGGCTATGGAGTGACGCGGATCGCGCCGGAGCAGCTGGACGACGAACCCGAGGCGATCGCCGCCGACTTACGGAGATTGCTGGTCTAAGAACGGGAGCGAGAACGATCGCTAAGGAGCGAGGCTAAATACAAGCGTCCGTGATAACGTACAGTCCATGGCGACCACCATCGATCCCACCGAGACTCCTAAGCGCACCCCGGGCCCCGCCGCCGACGCGCCCGGCGTCGCCTCGGCCACCGCCGGGCCGCGGATCAAGGCCCTGCGCGACGCGATGGGCTTCTCGCTGCGCGACCTGGCCGAGCGCAGCGGGGTAAGCGCGCCGATGCTGTCGCAGGTCGAGCGCGGCGAGACCAGCCCGACGCTGGCGGTCGCGGAGAAGATCGCCTCTGGGCTGGACCTGACGCTCTCGCAGCTGCTGCGGCTGGACGAGGGCCAGCACGTCGCGGTCAGCCGCGCCGGCGAGCGCCGCCGCCTCGAGCGCGGCGGCCACCGCTTCGAGGAGCTGACGCCGCCGCTGCCCGGCCAGCGCGCCGATGTCTCGCTGCACACGCTGGAGCCGGGTGCGACGACGGGAGGCCGCGAGGACCCGCCGATGCACGAGCCGGGCAGCCGCGAGACCGCCGTCGTCCTCAACGGGCACCTGGCGCTCTTCGTCGAGGGCGCCCGCCACGACCTCGGCAGCGGCGACAGCGTCACCTTCGATGCCGACCTGCCGCATCATTTCGAGAACGATGGCGAGGACCCGACCAGGTTCATCGCCGTGATAGCCGCCGGGCTGAGGAGGAGCTGAGAGATGCCGCAAAATATGTTCGAGAAGATCTGGGACGCCCACGAGGTCTCCGAGGGCCTGATCTACATCGACCTGCACCTGGTCCACGAGGTCACCTCACCGCAGGCCTTCGACGGTCTGCGCCTCGCCGGCCGTCCGGTCCGCCGCGCCGACAAGACGCTGGCCACCGCCGACCACAACACGCCCACCGACGGCACCATGGCGGCGCGCCTGATCGCCGACGAGCTCTCCCGCGTGCAGGTCGAAACCCTGGAGCGCAACTGCGAGGAGTTCGGGATCCCGCTCTACTCGCTGGGCTCCGACCGCCAGGGCATCGTCCACGTGATCGGCCCCGAGCTGGGCGTGACCCAGCCCGGGATGACGATCGTCTGTGGCGACAGCCACACCTCGACCCACGGCGCCTTCGGCTCGCTGGCCTTCGGGATCGGCACCTCTGAGGTCGAGCATGTGCTGGCGACCCAGTGCCTGGTCCAGAAGCGGCCGAAGACGATGCGGATCTCCTATGCGGGTGAGCTCGGCTCCGGCGTCACTCCCAAGGACCTGATCCTGGCCACGATCGGCCGCCTCGGCACCGGCGGCATGACCGGGCACGCGGTCGAGTACGCCGGGCCGGCGATCGAGGCGCTGGCGATGCCGGGCCGGATGACGATCTGCAACATGACGATCGAGGGTGGCGGCCGGGCCGGCATGATCGCCCCCGACGAGGCCACCTTCGAGTGGGTCCGGGGCCGACCCGGAGCGCCCGCCGATTTCGACGCCGCCGTCGAGCGCTGGCGCCAGCTGCCGACCGACCCCGGCGCCGGCTTTGACACCGAGGTCGCGATCGACGCCGGCGCGATCTCGCCGATGGTCACCTGGGGCACCAACCCGGGCATGGTCTGCGAGGTCACCGACAACGTCCCCGACCCGGCGGCGATGGACTCGCCGGGCGACCGCGAATCGGCCGAACGGGCACTTGCCTACATGGGCCTGAAGGCGGGAACGCCGATGACCGAGGTGGCGCCGGAACGGGTCTTCATCGGCTCCTGCACCAACTCGCGGATCGAGGACCTGCGCGAGGCCGCCGCGGTGGTCGACGGCCGCAAGGTCGCCGGCACGGTGCGGGCGATGGTCGTGCCCGGCTCTCAGCAGGTGAAGGCGGCTGCCGAAGCCGAGGGCCTGCACGAGGTCTTCCGCGGCGCCGGCTTCGAATGGCGCGAGGCGGGCTGCTCGATGTGCCTCGGCATGAACCCCGACACGTTGAGCGAAGGGGAGCGCTGCGCGTCCACCTCGAACCGCAACTTCGAGGGGCGTCAGGGCAAGGGTGGGCGCACCCACCTGGTCAGCCCGAAGATGGCGGCCGCGGCCGCGATCGAGGGACATTTCGTCGACATCAGGAACTGGAGCTGAGATGAGGCCGATTGACGTCATCGAGGGCAAGGTGTCGGTCCTGGACCGACACGACGTGGACACCGACCAGATCATCCCCAAGCAGTTCCTCAAGCGGGTCGAGCGGACCGGCTTCGGCGAGTTCCTCTTCTACGACTGGATCCGCGACGGCGAGATCGAGCTGGAGCCGAACCCGATCCTGGTCACCGGGCGCAACTTCGGCAGCGGCTCCTCCCGCGAGCACGCCCCCTGGGCACTGGAGGACTTCGGCTTCCAGGCGATCGTGGCGCCGTCCTTCGCCGACATTTTCTACTCCAACTGCACCAAGATCGGGCTGCTGCCGGCGATCCTCGACGAGGAGCGCTGCCGCCTCGTCGCCGAGGCCGGCGAGGCGCGGATCGACGTCGACGACGAGACCGTCACCTGTGCCGCCGGCGTCTTCGAGTTCGCGGTCGAGCCCGACGTCAAGCACCGCCTGCTGAACGGCCTCGACGACATCGCGATCACCCTCGAGAACGGGGCGGCAATCGACAGCTTCGAGTCGGGCGGCGGCGGCGCGCGCGGTCCGGTGACGACCGCGCTATGAGCGGCGCCGACCCGGCACGGCCGATGAACAGCAGCGCCCGCGAGTGGGACGCAGAGACCTACGACGCCGTCTCCGACCCCCAGTTCAGCTGGGGGATGGAGGTGCTCGAGCAGCTCGAGCTGCGAGGCGACGAGGCGGCCCTCGACGCCGGCTGTGGCTCCGGCCGGGTGACGGCGGAGCTGGCCGCACGCGTGCCGGAGGGGAGCGTGCTTGCCGTCGACGGATCCGAGGCGATGATCGCCAAGGCGCGCGAGCGACTCGGCGACCGCGCCGACTACCTGGTCGCCGACCTGGCCGAGCTCGAGCTGGCCGAGCCGGTCGACCTGGTCTTCTCGACCGCGACCTTCCACTGGG
>DATBXZ010000240.1:0-18115 GCA_036513995.1 Solirubrobacterales bacterium
CGCCTCGCGGTCCGCCTCGATGGCGGTCCCAGCCGTCCCGCGAGCCTGGTCGTCTCCGCTGCCGCCGGCATGGCCTCGCCCCAGGTGCGCTTGCCGGGGAAGCTGCGCCTTCACGTGAGCGCAGCCACCCTGGGAACCGCGTCGATTCAGGTCGCCGGAAAGCCGGCTGAGACCTTTGGACTCAGCGGAGCGCGCACCAACGCCAATGGCATTGCCGTCGTGCTCGAGGCGCACTCGGTCCAGATCAAGAACCTGCCACCAGAAGCCGGCGTCGTCAGCATCGCCCTCAATGGTGGAGTGGTCACCGGGCGCGGCGGCCCCGTCAGGGCCACGGCGCAGCTTCGAGGCGACAGCGCGGCAAGCAGCGCCAGCGCCCAGGCCGTTTGGAAACGCTAGAGGGCCACCGCTCTGAAGCTTCGGCGATGGATCCAAGCGCCTCCCTGAGGATCACTGGCGCAGGGCAAGTGCCTCCGGCAGGTGATCGAAGAGCGCATCGACTATCTCGGGATCGAATTGGGTGCCCCTGCCATCCCTCATCACCGCGACTGCCTCGTCCACAGAAAGGGCCGACCTGTAGCTGCGATCGGTAAGAAGCGCGTCGAAGACGTCGGCGACCGCGGTGATCCTGCCCTCGAGCGGAATCTCCGTCCCAGCCAGGCCTTTCGGATAGCCGCTGCCGTCAAAGCGCTCGTGATGAGTGAGGGCGATGGTGGCGGCGACCCGGAGCAGCTCGCTCTGGGAGTCGGCGAGGATCTCGTGGCCGACGGTCGTGTGGCTGTTCATCTCCTCGCGCTCCTCGCCAGTGAGTGGGCCGGGCTTGCGAAGGATCTCGCTCGGCGTGGCGATCTTGCCGACGTCGTGCATGGGGGCTGCCAGTCGCAGTAGTTGAACCTGCTCGTCGTCGAGGCCGAGGCAAGTTCCCAGTAGGGCGGCGACCTTGGCCATCTGGTCGACGTGCTTGCCGGTCGAGGAGTCGTGGAGCTCGATCGCCTTGGTCAGCCGCTCGACCGTCTCCTGGCGAGATAGGTGCAGCTCGTCGATCGCGTCCTGCTGGGCAGCTGAGAGCTCGTCGCGCAGCGCCAGCGCCTCCCGCTGCGCGGTGATGTCGGTGGAGATTCCGCAGACCGCGGTTGCCCGCCCATCCTCGTCGAGCAGGGGGAACTTGACCGTCTGGAAGGTCCGCTCGACCCCACCGATCTCGAGCGTTTCCTCTGCCTCATAGGTCGTGCTCTCCGCGAGGATGCGCCGATCGATGGCGCGGGTGTGCTCCAGCGCCTCGGAGCTCATGATCGACTCGTCGCTTTGACCGACCAGCCGGCCCCGCTCCTGTCCCGCCAGGGTGTCGGCCTGAGGGTTGGCGAAGACGTAGCGATAGTCGTCGTCCTTGACGTAGATCGGCATCGGCGCCATGTCGATGATCCTCTGGCGACGCTCTTCGAGATTGAGTCGGTGTGAGCTCTCAGAGATTTCGAGCTGGCGCCGTCGCAGGGCGTTCATCGCCGTGATCAGCAACTGCCCCGGCCAAAACGGCTTCACCAGGTAGCCGTGAACACCGTGACCGCCGAAGCCGAATGCTCGCCTTGCGACCTCCGGATCGTCCACCTCGGTGACCAAGACCACGGCGGTCTCGGGGTGTTCTTCGGTGATTTCTTCGGCCAGCGCCAGCCCCGACCCGCCTGTCATCTGAACGTCGCAGAGGGCGAGTTGAAAAGTGGTGGAGCCAAGCTTCTTGTGGGCTTGGGAGACGGTGGCCGCGAACTCGCAGCGGTACCGCTTCCCCAGTGCCCGGTCGACCAACTGCAGCATCTCCGGTTGGTCGTCGGTGATCAGGATGCGAGCCAGTCCAGGTTTAGCCCGGGTCGGCGTGGCGGTATTGCTGGCGCTCACGGTTGGCGCCGTTCGCCGGAAAGGTGCTCCTGGTGATCGTCAAATAGGTAACTAGAACCGCTCGTGCCTCGAGCTGGTCGTGCGGATCTGGCTGCGTCTCCCGAGCGATTCACCGGCGAGCCCTCCTGCCGGTTGGGTTGTCAAGTCGGGTGTTCGGGACTTGACTAGTCGAACAGACCTTAGGCACATGAGCAGCGACATGCAACTCTTGACGGTGCCTGAATCTTAAATGTTTGGCTTCCGGACTTGATTAACTGTCATCCAATTGGCGTACCCTGAGTGTTCTGGTGAGTCCATTGACTAATCGAGCCGGACAGTCGGACCGGCGCCAGGAAGACAAGACCCATCGTCGCCTCTCGCGCGCCTACCAGGACGCGCTCAGAGTTGCGGACGCCGCCGGCGCTGAGCGCGTCGCGAGGCAAGTGTTGAGCGACGGCACCAGTGTCGCCGGTCTGTATCAGCGGGTGATCGCTCCGGCGATGTGGCGGATCGGCGATCTCTGGGAGCAAGGAGCGATCTCGGTCGCCGACGAGCACCTCGCGACGGCGCTCACCCACCAAGTGATGGCCGGCATCTATGGCCCCAGTCTTGGTCACGAGGTCAGGCCGGGACGAATACTCCTGGCTGCCGTGGAGGGTGAGCAACATGCCCTGGGGTTGAGGATGGCCGCCGACATCATCGAGTTGGCGGGCTATAACACGGTGTATCTCGGCGCCGACGTCCCGACCGAGGCACTGATCGCGGCGGCGATGGCGCGAGCACCAGATTTGATCGCCCTGGCCGCGACGATGCCCGATTCCGCCTCTGCGCTCGATCATGCCGTGTCGGAGCTTGGTCGCGTGGGACCTGGCCTGCAGATCCTGTTTGGGGGACAGGGCGCGCGACCCAGTCCAGGAAATGAGGGCGCAAAGCTCGTCAAGGATCTCGAGCATCTGTTGGCGGCAGTCGCGGGCGCTCTCAGCTCTAGGCGGCCACCGTTGCGGCTAAGGGAAGCGCAGGCGCAATCGCCGAGCGCCCCCTCGGCACCTGCCTCCGCAGGACGGGCGACGGTCGAGGAATCGCTCGAGCACCATCTCTCGGGGATCGCGTCGGAGACTGCCGATCTGGCCAGGTCACTGGCCCGCCAAGCCAACACCTACAAGGACCTTGCCTACACCGACACGCTCAGCGGCCTGCCGAACCGCCGGGCGTTCGAAGACCGCGCCGCTCGCCTGAAGGACCTCGCCGATGCCAAGCCTCTCGCACTGTTGATGTTGGACCTCGACGGTTTCAAGGCGGTAAACGACTCCGGAGGTCACGAGGCGGGCGATCGGATGCTCACCTTGATGGCCCGCACGATCGCCGGCGGTCTTCGAGAGGGCGACTTTGTCGCCCGGCTTGGCGGCGATGAGTTCGCTGTCCTGTTGCCACAGACCGACCTGGGCGAGGCCGCGACCTTGGCGGAGCGATTGCGGTCCAGGGTGCAGGACGCCGGCTCTGTGGCTTCGGTCACCGCCAGTATCGGTGTTGCTATGCAGGACAACGACGTTCGACGAGCGATGCTGCGGGCCGACGTCGCTCTCTATGACGCCAAGGACTCGGGCCGCAACAGGGTGAAGCGGGGCTAAGGGCATGGACGCTGGGTCTGGTTCACCGGCAGCAGCGCGCCTGCAGCTGGCGTTTGAGCGGTCACGACATCCGATGTTGATCGCGGACGATCAGCGACGGTGGGTGACCGGGAACACCGCGGCATGCGAGCTGTTGGGGATCGCTCGCGAGGAGGTCCCCTGGCGCACGATGGATGACTTCACGCCCCCGGGCGAGCGCAAGAAGCTCGAGGAGCAGTGGAAGGCATTCTTAGCCAGCGGCGGGGCGGAGGGCTGGTATCAGCTGTACGTTCCGGACCGTGGGCCTGTGCCCGTCGAGTTCAGCGCCACCGCCAACGTCTTGCCGGCGCGCCATCTATCTGTCTTCATTCCGCCGGACGAGACTTCCACCGGGCAGGCAACCAGTGCGCTGCCTCGGGAGGCAGGGTGGGCGCCGGTCGTGACGGAGGGCGGCGGTCGACTGCAGCTCTCCGAGCGCGAGCGCGAAGTGATGACTTTGGTCGCCTCCGGATTACAGAGCGGCGATATTGCGGAGCGCCTTTTTCTCTCCCCGGAGACCGTCAAGTCTCACGTTCACAACGCGCTGGGCAAGCTCGGAGCGCACACTCGCGCGCATGCGGTGGCGATCGCGTTGATAACCGGGCAGATCAGTTGGGAGATGTAGAGAGGGACGCCGTGCCCCCTGCTGACTAGCCCTTCTGGGGGATATTCACGGAGCTTCATATGTCCGGGGGATTGCTCAAATCAGTTCGCGCATCGATAGTGACCTTCGATGAGCGGCGCGGTGGTTTCAAGAGAAGGTCCAGCTGTATTTGACCGCAGGTCGATTTCAGGGCGCGATGCATCGAGTTTCCCCCGCGTCCTCGTGACCGGCGCAGGGGGCCAAGCTGGACTCTCGGCGATGACGGCGCTATGCGATGAGGAGATCGATCTTTTCTCGGCGGACGCCGATCCCCATGCGCTGGGGCTCCATCTGGTTGACGAGAGTCGACGGCTGCGTATTCCCGAGGGAGGGTGGGGTGCCTACACCGAGTGGCTCTACGAGCTTTGCGAGGGCCATCGAATTGACGTCTTGATTCCGGCCGCAGGCCGCGAGCTTGTGCTGCTTGCCAGCGCTCGGGGACTCTTCGCAGAGGTTGGCACGAAGATCGTCCTCCCTTCGGAGGAGACGCTGCGGATCTGCCTTGACCGATGGGCGCTTCATCAACGCTGCGATGGGGCGGTAAGGGTGCCCCGTTCGTTGCTCGCCGACGAGGACTTCGATCCGTCCGACCTCGAACTTCCGGTGATCGTGAGGCCACGGATGAGAGGCGGTTCGTGTCGAGCTCGGTTGATCGAGCAGCGCAAGGAACTGGAGCGGATCGACCGCGGCGCCTCACTACTGGTTCAGGAGCACCTACCAGGGCCCGAGTATTCACTCGTAACTTTTGCGACCTCCGACAGCCAAGTGACGGCCGTGATCCCGCTGGCGCAGTCGAAGGTCGATGCAGGAGGTGGATGCGCGGTGAGCGACGAGACGCTGAAAGCGGTCGGTCGCCGGGTGGCCAAGCGAATTGGGCTGACGTCGGTGGCGACTATCCACCTGAAGGAGACCTCCGACGGTGAGCTCGCCCTGTTTGGTGTCAAGGCGCATTTCCCTGAGATGATTCCGCCGATGGCAGTTAGCGGAGTGAACTTGCCGATGCTCTGCGTTGAAGATGCGCTCGGCTCGCCACCTAAGGTCACTCGCTGGCCGCTTGGCCAGAGCGACTCCGGGTCGTCAGCGCGACTGCCTCGCCGCGGATCGCCGCTGGCTTCCCCTTGGGCATCTGTAGGGAGGGGTAGCCCAACTCGAAGCCCTGGCCGCCCTGGATGACCGTCGTCCCCGGCTGGACGTCGAGCGCCTCCACTCCGCGCAGGAACTCGAGCGTCTCCTCGTCTTCGATTCCCTCGGCGATGACGAAGGCGCCGGTCTGGCGAGCGAAGGTGGCCATCGCCATCAGCACCGCGCGGGCGTTGGGCTCGGTCGCAGCAGCGGTGGCGATGGACTGGTCGAGCTTCACGTACTCAGCGCCGATCTTGCGCAGCATCTCCAGGCCGGCGTTGCCCGTGCCGACGTCATCGAGCGCGAGCCTGAAGCCCTGCTCCCGCAGGTGGTCGAGGCTCTTGATCACCGGGACGGTTCGGGCGCCGATCCGCTCGGTCACCTCCACCACCACTTGGTTGGGCGCGAGGCCAGCGTGCTCGACGCTGCCGTGCAACCACTCATTTCCGTCGGAATCGAGCTCGAGCGTCTTCGGCGTCAGGTTCACGAACAGCAGCGCGCCATCCGGCAGGTCCACGGCGGCCATCAGTGCCCGCGTTGCGCAGAGCTCGTCCAGCTCGTGAACGCAGCCGATCTGTTCGGCGATGTCGAAAGCTTCGGCCGGGCCGGAGAGCCCGTAGGAGGGGTCGGGCCGGGTGAGCGCCTCGATCCCGAGCAGCTCTCCCGAACCGAAGTTCCAGATCGGCTGAAAGACGGTGCTCAGGCGCTCTTCTGAGACCAAGCTCCGAACCGCCTCTCGCTTGCTCGAGGTCGTGACCGAGACCCGGTCGCGGATCTCCTCGAAGCTGGCGAACCCTTTGCCGCCACGGCGCTTTGCCTCATAAAGCGCCGCATCGGCCTCGGCGCGCAGCTCCTCAGCCGAGTGCCCGGCGCGCATCGTCGTCACGCCGATGCTCGCCGCCGCATCGGCCTCGCCGAGCGTTCGGCTCAAACGCCGGATCAGGATCTGCGCTCCCTGTTCGTCGGTGTTCGGCATCAACAGAGCGAACTCGTCGCCGCCGATTCGGTAGGCACGGTCAGCCGCGCGCCCATCGCGCAGGACCGCGGCGACGCGCCTCAGCAGGGCATCGCCCTGGGGGTGGCCGTGGCGGTCGTTGATCAGCTTGAAGTGATCGAGGTCGAGCAGGGCGAGGGCGAGCGGGTCCTGGTTTCGACCTGCCGCCGCCGTGGCTTGGGCAAGCTCGTCCTCGAAGGCCCGGTGGTTGGGGAGGTCGGTCAGCCCGTCGCGGGTGGCGCGCTGCAGGGCGAGGCGATGGTGTCGCAGAAGCGTGCGGCCGCCGAGTAGATAGAAAAGGCCAGCGACCCCGATCACCGCCAGCGCCATCACCAACAGCAGGACGTGGCGCACATCGGCCAGCTGCGCTTCGAAGGTCTTGTTGTCGAAGCTCATCTCCAGGGCGTAGCGACCGTACGGCAGGTTCACAGGCGTGACGAACTCGAAGTTGGCGGAGGATCGCGCGGGATCGGCCTCGTGGCCGGCGTAGGAGGTGCCGGAGCCAAGCGCGGCGTTGATGCGGGGATCGGAGTCCCTCTTGCCGTTCAGGGTCTCGATGTTTGAGCCGCGCACGATGTTGTCGGGGCCGATCAGAAGCGCCTCGACCGCGCCAGGGCGACGGCCCAGCGCATCGAGCAGCTCGTCGATCTCTCGAATTGCGACCCGCGGTTGGTGCGGGTATTTGCGAGCAGTGGCTTCGAAGCCGTCGGCGTCAGCCTGCTGCGTGCGCGTGTAGCTGTCTAGCTGCTGCTGGTACATACGGTCTGAGATCAGCTTGTAACCCACGGCGCCCACCACGGCGAGGGCGACGACGAGAGCCAGAAAGAGGCGGAGGCCGAACCCCAGGGCATCTATGCGGCGACGCAGGGCGTCCCTTCGGCGGGCCAGCCATTTGAACATGACCCTCCATCGACCGCAGGGGACATAACCATAAGTAGAGACCGTGCCTAGTGCGAGTGCCCGTGCCCGCCGCGCACCGTCCACCACGAGTCCCAGGTGATCTTGAGGATCACCGCTGTGATGGCGAGACCGATCAGCGGGTCGGCGATGGGTAGACCGAGCGCGACGACGATCGCGGTCGCCACGACGGCCAGGCTGACGTAGGAGTCGGCGCGGGCGTGGTTGCCGTCCGCGATCAGCGCCGGGCTGTCGAGGCGGTTTCCGGCACGGGTTCGGATGCCCGCGGCGATCCAGTTGCCGGTGAAGCCGATCAGGCCGGCGGCGGCCAGAGCGAGCAGGTGCGTCGGCGTCTGCGGATGGATCAGCCGCGAGATCGCCTCGACTCCGGCAACGCAGGCCGAGATGAAGATCGTCGCCACCACGAACAGTCCCGCCCAGCGCTCGGCGCGAGCGGAGTGCAGCAGGAAGGCGGCGCCGAGCGGGATCGCGGTGCTGGCATCGCCGAAGTTGTGGATCAGGTCGGCGAGTAGGGCGACGCTGCCGCTGGCGAGGAAGATGGCGAGCTGAGCGCCGGCGGCGAGGGCGAGGACCGCCAGCGAGAGGCCGACCGCCTGCAATCCCTCTCGCGAGCGCTTGATGCTCTCGTCAACCAGGCCGTGGGAGTGACCGTGACCGCCGTGGTGATGGTGGTCGTCGCCCGGACCGTGGGAGTGCGGGACCGGGTCGTGGGTGTGCGGGCCGGAGTGGGGATGTGAATGCGCCGTGGCGCCGTGGCGGTGGCGGTCGCCGCTCAATGGGGTGTAGTCGAGCGCGGTATCCATCGCTTGATGTTAAGGACGCAGGCCGCCCCTAGACCACAGTGTGCTGAAGGATCACGCCGATAATCCCGGCGACTGCCATCACGTAGACGACGGTGAGTTTGCCGTGCCAGCGCTGCAGCGCCGCGAAGGCGCCGAGCGCGATCAGGGCGGTGTAGACGTCGACGACGCTGGTTTCGAGGATCGTCACCGTTACCGCCGCGATCAGACCGATCACCGCCGCCGCGACTCCGAGCAGAAAGGGGTGCAGGCGCTCGTTCTCGGAGACCGCGACGAGTTGGCGGTGCAAGAAGATCGGGAAGACGAAGGCGGGGATGAAGATCCCGAGCGTCATCACCAGGGCGCCGCCGAGCCCTCCGGCGATGTAGCCGACGAAGGTGGAGAAGATGATCAGCGGCGCCGGCAGGACGCCGCCCATCGCCAGCCCGTCGTTGAACTGGCCGCTGGTCAGCCAGTGATGGTTTTCCACGGCGGCCTCACGCAGGAAGGGGATCACCGTGTAGGCGCCGCCGAAGGTGAGCAGGCCCGCCTTCAGGCCCTCCAAGAAGATCTGCGCCGTCAGCGAGACCGTGATTGCCCCGGCGGCGACAGCTACGACTGCCAGCGGCGTGATCGCGAAGCTGTTGGCCCGGTGCGTCCAGCGCCGCCCGTTTTTCCACAGCTCGTAGGCGATGCCGCCGCCGAGCAGCACCAGGACGAAGGTGATTCCGACCCAGAGGGTCAGGGCGAAGCCCACCCCGGCGATGATCCCCAGCGGCACGTCGGAGATGAAGGATTTGCTGAGCCGGACCAGAGCGCGGGCGACCAGCGCCCCGACCGCCGCCGTCAGCCCGTAGAACAGCGCCGAGAGGTGACCGGCAAGGTTGGCCTCCACGTAGAGGACCGAGAGGCCGAGCATGAGGATGAAGCCCGGCAGCATGAATCCGAGGCCCGCGAGGAAGCCACCCCGCTTGCCGCCCCGCAGCCGGCCGAAGTAGACGCAGAGCTCGTGGGCCTCGGGGCCGGGGAGGATCTGGTAGACGGCGAGGAGTTTCTTGAAGCTCCGCTCGGAGATCCACATTTCTTCATCGACGCACTCGCGCTTGATCATCGCGATCTGGGCTGCCGGTCCACCCCAGGCGAGGCAACCGAACTTGAGGAAGCGGAGGAATATCGAACCGAGGGGTTCGCGGCTCTGTAGGTGGGCGGGGTCGCGCTGCACGGCGGAGGATTGTGACCGCTCCTAACATCGGGCCTCCTCCTCGCCTTACGTGGCGTCGGTCCCAAAGCGCTCGCGTTGTGCCCGCTTCGCGTTGGTGCATCGGCTCCCTGTGGGATCGGCGCAAATAAATAACAGTAGGGCGACCGTCTTCGGCTTGACCTCTAGGTCGGGTGGCGAATGCCGATCCGGGGCGCCTGGTTCTCCCATCGATGTCGGCCATCCTCAGTTGTTCTTGGCCTTACCTCGCCGCCAGCGTCTTCACGTAGGCAACTCCCCGGCTCACCCAGTCGCTCAGCTCGCGTTTGCTCTCAAGCGCCTCCGACCCGACCGTAATCCAACCGGCCATCGCCCGTCCTCGCATCTCCATCAGCTCGACGTGGGGGAGAGAGGTGAGCCCCTCGCTGTCAGCGGGGTCGACGCGGACCAGCAGGCCGCCACGCCCGGACGCGGCCACGGCCATGTTTCCGTTCAAGAGAAATGCCAGCCCGCCGAACATCTTCTTCTCGGCGACTCCGTCCTCGGTGGCGAGCAGCTCGCACACCCGCTCTGCGAGTTTCTCCTCGTAGGCCATCGCTGAAACGAGGCTAGCCGACTCCCAAGTGCTCGGGCTGAAGCTGGGCAACGTCGTTCAGACACTCGTCTGTCTGGGGCTCTTCACACTCGTAGCCTCTTCGACCGCTCCGCGGCCGAAGAGGCTGACCAGGGCGGGAATCAGCAGCGTCCGCGCGATCAAGGTGTCGAGCAGCAAACCGACGCACATCGCGAAGGCAATCTCGCGGAAGCTTTGGATCGGAATCAGAGCCACGGCGAGGAAGGAGAGGGCAAGGATGATCCCGGCCACGGTGATCGCCCGACCCGCTTCGGAGCTTGCGGTCTTGATCGCAGGCTTCAACTCGGCCTGATCCGCCTCGCGCCAGATCCTGTTGATCAGGAAGACGTTGTAGTCGGCGCCGAGGGCCAGGAGGAGGATCGCGCTCGCCACCGGAACGAAGAACGCCAGCTGCCCGTATCCGAGCAGGTCTTGGAAGACGTAGACCGTGAGGCCGAGCGCCGCGGCGACGACGAGCAGGCTGACGCCGACCAGGTAGAGCGGGGCGGTGCGGCTGCGGAGCAGGACCCAGAGCAGAAGGAGCAGCACCGCCAAAGCGGCCGGCGCAACACGCTCGAACGCACTCCAGGTGTCTTCGGTCAGTTCGGTAGCGATCGACGTGTCGCCGGTGACACCGGTCTGCGCTGCGGCGAGCCCGCTTCGTTCCAGCAGCGCCGGCAGGCGTTCTTCCAGGCTCGACAGTGCTTCCGAGGCCCGCGCGCCGTCGGGGTCCCCGTCCAGCACCAGGACATAACGGGCAGCGTTTCCGTTCGGTGCCAGCAGGACCCCCGACCCACCCGGAAGCCGCTGCGTTCCTGGGCCGACAACTCCGGCCACCCCGTCCTGTTCGGCAAGGCTGCTTTCCAGGGATGACAGCTCGCCGGTTTGGCTGACAATGCCTTTCTCTTCGACGACGAGCATCGTCGGTCCAAGTACGCCGGGACCCAGGCCGGTCGCCGTGAGCTCATATCCCTTGCGGGGTGACGTCGTCTCCGGAAGGCCACGGATTATGGGATTCCCAAGCGCCAGCTTGCCGATTCCGCTCGCGCATGCCCCGAGTAACAGCAGGCAGAGAATCGTGGTCAGCACAGGGAAGCGCACCGCGGCGCCGATCAAGGCCCCCCGGAAGCCCGAACGGCCGGGCGCACCGCCAGCCCGATCAGCGCCTTGGATGCTCGGCTGGCGGGGCCAGAGCAAGACGCGGCCGAAGATCGCCAGGACCGCCGGCACCAGGGTCATCGCCACGGCCGCAGCGACGACGACGGCGACCGCCATCGCGGGGCCGAAGGCGGCGAGGAAGCTCATCCCCGAGATCAGCAGCGTCAAGGTCGCGCCGGCGATCATCAGCGCCGCAGTAAAGATCACCGGCAACAGCTCCCCCGTCACCGCGACGACCGCAGCGCGGGAGTCGGTTCCCTCTTCCAGCCGCTGGCGGTAGCCCGAGACGAAGAACACCAGGTAGTCGGTGAGAACGCCGAAGATCAGTCCGACGATCACGGGGTCGGCCTCCTGCGGGATCGTGATACTGAAGCGCTCCGCGACCCAGCCGAGGACACGGTCGGCGCAGAGGTAGGCGATGGCCACCGAGACCAGGCCCAGCAGGGGCACCCCAACGGAGCGGAAGTAGAAGGTGAGGATGCCGACCACAAGCAGAACGGTCGCCAGCTCCACCCAGATGATGAAGTCGTTGGTGACGGAGCTTTCGGCCCGGGTTGCCGGCAGGGCGCCGGTCACCTCCGCTGCCCCTGCTCCTGTTGCGCGCTTCAAGCCCGAGGCGAACTGCTCGGCGAGCTGCTGCTGTTCGGATTCGCTCAGCGAAGGGTCGATATAGAGATAGGCGAGCAGGGTCGTGGCGTTCTGACGGGCGGCGAGGAGTCCCGGCGTGTCGATCAGCGGCACGGCTCTTATCGCGCCCGCTCCTTCCCCTCGGTCGGTCGTGGCGATGTAGCGGGTCGCTGCTGCCACCTCCTCGGTGGAAAAGCCGGCCGAGCGGTGGGCGACCACGATCGTGCGGCTGAGCAGCGGCAGGCCGAAAGTCTTGACGGCCTTGCTTTCGACTTCGAGCGCGCTCGGAGGAACGGGGCAGCAAGCTGCCCAGCTCACCCGATTCAGATTCAAAGGCGGATGGCAGGTGTGCTGTCGCCAGCACCGTTCCCGCGATCCATGCCAGCAGGATCGGGAAGCGAAGCCAGACGATTGCGCGAGCCGCCCCCCTCCAGAAAGAGCGCTCCGTGTGCTCGGGAGGGGAAGAGCCTTTGTCTGGCAAGGGGGCGAGCCCTACCGGGGCTCATCGAGATTTCGTTCGTCTTCGATCACGACCTCGCGACGGGAGCGCCTGGACCACATCTCCTGCTGGACGAAGCCGAGCACCAACCCCGCGGCGCCCGCGATCATCAGGATCAACCCGACGGTGTCGATGCTGACGTGGGCGACATGCACGTTGGTGGCGAAGTAGAGGATCGCTCCGACGGCGATCAGGAATATCGACCCTCCGATCGTCATCAAATCCTCCCTACGAGGAGCAAGATCAGCAGCACGATCGCGATCAAGCCAAGGATGCCTCCGGCGACGGCCACCTTGAGTAGGACCAGCGCGAGCGCAACGATGACCAGGACGGCGATTACGGCTCCAACCATGAGCTCCTCCTCTCCGGTTCCATAGCTCTCGCTTTGGAACGGGTTTCCAGTTCGCTGGTGGCTACCCCTTTGGGCCGCGTGGAAACCATGCCCCGAACGACGATCCAGCAAGGCGCGAGCTAGCGGCGCTCACGTCACGACGAGGAGGGATACGGGAGAGCCCCGGCCTAGCGCAGCCGCGAGGTTGGTGAGTTGACGCTGGCTACCCGTTGAGGGTCGCCTCCCGGGCCAACCGCGCGGCGCGCCATACGCCGCTGCGTACGAAATGAGTAGAAAGTGGATGGGCTGTGAAGTAAGGTCGCTCCCTGCTCGGCAAAAGGTCACACCATGTGAAGCTCACGCTGGTTCTCCTGATCGCCGCCTTGCTCGTCTTCCTCGGCTTCGTCGGCAGCGCCTACGCCCTTCCGGGCGACCCCGCGATCTCGCCGCTCGGCTACGCCGAAGGCGCCTCGGTCCCGGCCTCTGAAGAAGGCATCAAGGTCAGCTACAGCTGCTCGACCTACCGCATCTCCGAAGAAGTGGAAGAAGGCGAAGAAGTCGAAGAAGGCGAAGAAGAACCGCCGCCGGTGATCATCACCAGCTTCGGAAGCGCCGAAAACTACGGGGTGATCTTCTCCACCGCCAACGCCCTGGGCAAAGAAGGGCGGCTGGTTACTGCCGGCTTCGGCGAAGCAGGGACGGCGGAAGCCGAAGCGATCAAGGGCACTCCGAACTGCACCTCAGAACTGGAACTGCCAAGTGCACCGAACCCCGCCGCGCTCTACCAGGGCAAGGTCTACTGGCAGGCCTTCCGCGAATGCGAAGGGTGCAAAACAGGGTATGAAACCGGGCCGGTGCGTTCGTTCGTCGTCGTCCCCACCGATGAAGAAGCTGAACTCACCTACGAACACCAGGTCTACGGCGGCTACCTGACCAAAATCGGCTTCGCCGGCGACGCGGGGTTAAAAGGGGCACAGGTAGCGCTTCAACGCTGGACCGGCTCGGCCTGGGAAACGATCGCCGCGGAACCGGGCAACGCCTTCGGCGAAAACACCTTTTACGTCAAGCTCGGCGCCGGCCACAAGCTGCTGCGGCCCCTGGTCCTCGGTACCCCAGGGGCCGAACTCGGGCTGGAAGCGAAGGCCAAGACCGTCCGCAAGGCGAAGAGCGGCTTCCCGACCGGCGTCCAGACGGGAGAATGGCTGAACGCGGCTAAGGAAGAACGCAAAGAATTCCCGGTCCGCTTTCACGTCACTGCCAACGGCACCATGCTGCGCGGGCTGAAGCTGCCGGCCGAAGCCATCTGCAAGGGACCGGTGGCGGCGCTGAACCAGACGATCGAAGCCCAGGTGTCGGTCAAAGAAGCGCGGATCGCCCCGAACGGCACGGTGGTCGCCCACTTCATCACTACCGGCGCGACGCCGGCCGTGGTCAGCCTCAACGGCAGCTTCTTCGACGGCCGCTTCTCCGGCCTGATCACCTCCTCATTCCTCGGCAACTGCCTCGGCTTCCGCGAATTCGAAGCTGTCGCGGCGCCGAAACAGACCTGAGTCCCCGCTTGAGCCCTCTCCGTGTTGAAGCGGTCGCGCTGTGCACACTTGGCGTTCGTGCAATCTGAGCCGACAGGGATCGGCGCAAATAAATAACAGTAGGGCGACCCCCGTGTGCTCAACCGATTCCGTGACGGCACCTAGGCGGTCGGGATCGCGATCAGGCTGCTGAAGTTGGCCGAGCCGTTGGCCACCTGAACCTTGCATTCGACACTCAGCGTCGACGGCGTGGTGACTTTCGCCACCGCCTGCATGGATGCCGGGATGGCAGCGAGCGCAGGCAGCGTCTTCATCGCGATCTGGTCGACGGTGGTGGGACCAGCCTTCAGCACGCATTCCACGGTGTCCCCAGCCCCGGTGTGAGACAACTCCGTCTTGGCCAGGACGACGTAATTGCCGGCCGGGACGCTGAGGCTGACCACGGTGGTCAGAGGAGCAGCCGTCGGAAGTGCGGTCAGGCCCGCCGTGGCTGACAGCGGCGCGATCGTGCCGTTGGTGCCATTCGTTCCATTCGTTCCGTCAAGTCCTTTGGCACCGTTGGTGCCGTTCGTTCCATCGACGCCGTTGGCACCGTTCGCGCCATTGGGCCCATTGGCACCATTTGCACCATTCGCGCCGGCGGCACCATCCGCGCCTTTTGCGCCAGCGGCACCATTCGTGCCGGCGAGCCCGTTTGTTCCGTTCGTGCCATCAGCGCCGTTGGGACCGTTGGCGCCGTTGCTGCCCGCGTTTCCGGTCGCGCCGGTTTCACCTCTCGCGCCGTTGGCGCCCGCGCCCCCGGCGGAGCCGCCTTCACCCTTGGCGCCGGCTGGACCTCCAGCGGCACCGAAAAGTGAGCGCGTCGTCGAGCTCAGGTCTTGGGGCTTGATTCCGCCATCCTTGATCGCCCGGCTCGTCACCGCGCCCGGTGCGATATCCCCGGCCTGGATCAAGCCCGTCGCGGCGATCGCGGATCCGCCGAGGGCGAGGAATACAGCGGCGCCGGCGAGAGCGATTGAAGGGGTCGGCCACCAGCGCCGTCGGTGGTTTCCTGGGTTTCTGGCTTCGTGCTTCCTCATCGGTACCGCTCCTTTGGCTAACCGCTTTGCTGGAGCGGAACTTGGCAGCGTGAGCGATTGCCCGCGCTGCTGGGCCATCGACGGACCGGTGTCAGAGCATGAGCCTTTTGTCACACGCGGACTTAAAGGCAACTGATTACCGGCTGCCCCTGCCAGGCAAATTTGTGCTGCTCCGCACAAATTGCTCTTTGGTGGAACAGCGCAGCGGCAAGGTCCAACGATTCGTGCTGCGCGAGCGCCGACGCGCAGAGCTCGCAGCGAACACGTGAGGGATGGGTCGGGGAATTTCGGGTCTCTAGAGGCGCAGCGTGATCGCCGCGACGGCCAGCAGCGGCACCGCGACCGAGAGTCCGCGCAGGGCGCCATCGAGCGGTTCGGCGAGGCCCGCCCGATCGAGTTGCCGGACCGTGCCGTCGCTGAGGCGCTGCTCGCCCTCGACCGCCAGGGTCCGGCGCCGCAGCTCCCGTACCGGCGTCGAGAGCCGGCGCTGGACCACGGTGAGGAAGAAGCAGGCGAGCACCGCGGCACCGGCCGCGATCGCTTCGCGAACCGAGTGCAAGCCGAGGGAGTTCACCCACCAGCCGGTGAACGCCGAGAAGCCGCCCCAGGACGCCGCCAGCCAGAAGTCGGTGTGGAAGCGGCCGCCGAACCACTCAAGGTTGTAGGCGGGGGCGATGAAGGCGCCGGCCAGGACCAGGGGCACCAGGGTGGGGGAGACGAAGATCGCTCCCGCGATGCCGATCGCCAGCGCCCCGAGGAGGCCGCCGACCGCCAGCGCGACGAGGGTGCGTCGAGAGAGCTGGGTGCCGAGCGGCCGGCCGTGAAGCTCGTCCATGCAATGAGCGCCGACCCCGACCGCGAGGAAGAAGGCGGCGATCGCCGCCGCCAGGCGACCGGCGTGAACATGCGCCGCCGCCGCGGCCCCGATCGCCACGTTGCTGACGTGCCAGAGCGTGTAGGGCGGGTGCAGCACCGTGACCAGATCGCGCCAGCCACCCGGGCGCAGGGCGTAGAAGGCGGCGCGAGGGCTGGGCTCAGCCGCCAACGGTGCCCCAGATGACGACACCACCGCCGAGGCTCATCGGCCTCACCTCGACTCGCCCGATACCCGCCGCCTCCCAGAGCTCGACCTGCCGGCGCACCGGGTAGCTGCGGTAGAAGCCTTCGATGCTGGGGCCGAGGAAGCGGCCGGCCTCGAACCAGCTCCGCGAGGCGAGGCGGCCGAGGGCCGGGAGGCCGACGCGGGTGTAGAGGCGCCAGGGCCAGAGCCAGATGCCGGTCGGAACGCGGAACTCGAGGCTCGACACTCGGCCGCCGGGCTTGACCACCCGTGCCAGCTCGCGCAGGGTGGCGGCCGGATCGTCGACATAGCGCAGCAGGTAGGTGAAGGTGAGGTGATCGAACTCCCGGTCGGCGAAGGGAAGGCTCTCCGCCTCGCCCTCGACCAGGGCGATGCGGTCGGCCAGGCGTGGATCGGCGGCCAGCATCGCCCTTGCCCGCCCCAGCATCGATGCACTCTGGTCGAGCCCGACCACACGACAGCCCCAGCGCTCGACCAGCGCACGGCTCACCAACCCAGTTCCGCAGGCGACGTCGAGCACGCGGTCGTTGGGACCGGCGGCGACGGCCTCGACCGCTGCTCGCCGCCAGCGCGGATCCTGAAAGAAGCTCAGCGCCGACCCGAGCTCGTCGTAGCGGGCGGGCAGCTCCTCGAACAGCTCGAGCGCATGTTGCTTGCGCTGGGAACGACTCGACGTCACGTCCTAGAGAGTCTCAGATGGAAGCTGTGTGTTGAGGATGATCTTCTGTGGCGATAGGCCAAGGCTTTGCTAAGAAGCGCCGCCTCGGCTCGATTCTCACCTCATGGCCAGCGGGCTGTCGCCCCTGCGGGCATCGTTCCTCCGGCATCAGAACGAGCAGGCTGGATTTTCTTCTGAGCGGTACCAGGCTCCATCGTCCCAGACGTACTGGATCGTCGCGACGATGTGCCCGGGGTTTATCGACCAAGTATCCATCGGCCCGAAGGCTCCGTAGTTCACTGCTTTTCCGGTCTTGGTGTCTTCCCACGCGGTCACCGGACGCCCTCCAGCGGTTCCGCTCTTATAGAGGTCGCCCGACAATTCCGGCACGAAACTGCCGCCTGCGGTCTCGACCCAGAGATAGTCGATCGCATAGATCGCCGACCCGGTTGGGGTGCCTACGGTGGGTGCCGATCGTTGAATCGTTCCGCCCAAGCACTCCTGTGTTCCCTCGATCATTCCGTTCCGCGACTGCGACATCGTCGTGGTCGTCTTCGTCGGATCTCCCAGCGAAGTCGTGCCGGGGTTCGACGAGCCAGATCCAGCCGTTATGCGAACGGTTGCTTCGGACCCCCGCCACCTCCCGGTGCCAGGAAACTGCGCGGTCAACTCGCCGCCTTCCTGTACATCCAAATCAAGCTGGTAAATGCCCTTCCGATTGGTCGTCGCACTCGCGAACCTCGTTGCTTCGTCTGCCCCTGGTCCTTGGAAGTAAAAGAGAATGCGTCCACCTTGGATTCCGCCATGGGTTCGAGAGCTGCGCAGGCGTCCGGAGACGCTGAACGTTTCCCCCGCTTGGACGGAGGACGGCGCCGTGATCGTGAGCGAGGTACGCGGCTTTCGAGCCAACGCTGTGGATGGGATCGCCATGACAAAGGCAGTGATCACGGCGGAGGTAATTAGACACTTCAGGTTCAGACGATGCACTGCCTTCTCCTGTCGGGAGTTGCTGGTGGGCATCGATGCTTTTTACACGGACGCCGAGAGATCTGCGTCGAGATGTCTCCGCAGAGGGCCAATAGGACGACGGTCGATCTCGCCTTTCGCCGCGCGGGAGTACGTGGTCCAGCCGAGGATGAGATGACCACGGGGATAGCCGTCTGACTCGATGGCCATCTCTTCGAGGATGATTCGAATCGATGCCAGCCAGCAACGGCTTCATCCGATCGGTCGAGATCGCCCCCGGCGAGGATGAGATCGATCGCGGCGCCTACCCCTGGAACGTGCCGGCGGTGGCGGCGCTGATCGACGGGGTCGCGCTCGACCCGGGAGTGACCTATCTGGTTGGTGAGAACGGCAGCGGCAAGTCGACGT
>DATBXZ010000241.1:0-5235 GCA_036513995.1 Solirubrobacterales bacterium
TGGCCAGCTGCGCTTCGGGGGCGGGGCCGCCGGTGACTTTGGCAACGGTCTGCTGCACGGTCGGGGCGGCACGGTGGAGGATCAGCTGCGGGTAGAGGGCGAGGCCGAGGATGCAGAGGACCAGGGGCGCCAGGACGACGCCGTCGCGCCAGCCGATCTCCCGCGAGGCGACGCCGTCCGGCTTGCGGTTGTGCATCGCGTGCTGGTAGAGGCGCAGCGCGTAGTAGGCGGACATCGCGACGCCGCTGATCGCGATGAAGGCGAAGACGATCTTCGCCTGGAAGAGGCCGTTGAGGATGTAGAACTCGCCGATGAAGTTGGCCGAGCCCGGGATCGCCAGGGTGGCCAGGGCGACGATCAGGAACAGCGCCGCCAGCACCGGCGCCCGCAGCGCCATCCCGCCCATCTCGCGGATGTCCTCGGTGCCGGTGCGCTCGACCAGGATCGCGACGATGATGAAGATCGGGGCGACGACGAGGCCGTGGTTGACCATCTGCAGGATCGCCCCGTCGGCCCCGTCGGCCCGCAGGGCGAAGATCCCGGCGGTGATGAAGCCGAGCTGGGCGACCGAGGAGTAGCCGGCGATCAGCCGCACGTTGGTCTGGGTGAAGGCCATCACCGAGCCGTAGAGGATCGAGGCCAGGGCGATCACCAGGATCACCTCCTGGAATTCGATCGTCGCCGCCGGGAACAGCGGCAGCACGATGCGCAGGAAGCCGTAGGCCCCGACCTTGGCGAGGACGCCGGAGAAGACGACCAGCACCGGCAGCGGCGCGGCCCGGTAGGCGTCCGGCATCCAGCCGTGCAGGAGGAAGGCCGGCATCTTGACCAGGAAGGCGGCGGCGAAGAACCAGAAGATCCAGCGCTGGCTGCCGGCCGGCAGGCCCTGCTGGGCGATCGCCGCGATCGAGAAGGTGAGGTGGCCGCCATCGGCGGAGATGATCGCCGTGGCGATCGCCGCGACCAGCATCAGCAGCGAGCCGATCAGGGTGTAGATCAGCATCTTCAGGGTCGCCGCGGCGGCGGTCGGGCCGCCCTCGCGGTCGCTCCCCCAGGCGCCGAAGAGGAAGTAGAACGGGACCAGCATCAGGTCGAAGAAGAGGACGAACAGCAGCAGGTCCTGGGCCAGGAACGAGCCCAGCGTCGCCGTCTCCGCGATCAGCATCAGGAAGAAGAAGAGCTGCGGGCGCTCCTGCTCGCGGAACGCCGCGAAGGCGATGCCGCCGATCCAGAGCACCGTGGTGAGCAGGATCAGGAAGAGGTTGAGGCCGTCGATGCCGAGGCTGTAGTCGACGCCGAGCCCGGAGATCCAGGAGATGTCGACGCTGTCCTGGAGGCCGGAGCTGCCGGAGTCGAAGCCGATCGCCATCGAGATCGCGATCCCCAGGGTGACGACGGCCCCGAGCGTCGCCCACCAGCCGGTCGCCCGCTTCGGCAGGAAGAGGCCGACGATGCCGAAGGCCAGTGGCGTCCAGAGCAGCGCGTTGATCATGAGCTGCTCAGCAGGAAGTAGAGGGCGAGCCCGGCGAAGCCGGCGACCAGCAGCAGCGCGTAGCTGCGGACGAAGCCGTTCTGGACGGCGCGGACGACGCCGCCGGCGCCGCGCACGGTCTCCTCGGTGCCGGTGACGAGGCCGTCGACGACGAAGCGCTCGAAGACCCTGTTGGCGAAGCGGCCGACGGCCAGGGCCGGGCGGACGACGAGGACGTCGATCAGCTCGTCGAAGTACCACTTGTTGACGAGGAAGGTGTGCAGCGGCCCGAGCCGGCGGATCAGCGCCGCCGGCGCCTCCGGGCGCAGGACGTAGAGCCAGTAGGCGATGCCGATGCCGGCGACGGAGATCGCGGCGCCGATCGCCAGCCCGGTCCAGGCGGCCCCGACCGAGGGCACGATCGCGGTCAGCGGCGAGTCGGCGAAGACGGGGTCGAGGAACTTGGTGACGACGTCGTCGAGGCCGGGGACCTGGATCAGCCCGGCGAACAGAGCGAGGAAGGCGAGCACGCCCATCGCGATCTTCATCGGCGGCGACTGCTCGGCGATGTGATGGGTGGGGCCCGGGAAGCCGACGTCGGTGTCCTCCTCTTCGCCGGTCGCCGGGTTGCGCGGCGTCTCGTGCGCGAGGTGGCCGCTGTCGATCAGCTCCTGCGCCTCCTTGCAGGGCCTGCCGGGGAGGACGCGGAAGATCAGCCGGAAGGTGTAGATCGCGGTCAGCAGCGCCCCGAAGTAGCCGAGGATCTGGAAGATGTCGTACATGCCGCCGCGGGCGTGGGCGTAGGCGAGGATCTCGTCCTTGGAGAAGAAGCCCGAGGTGCCGGGGAAGGCGGCGAGGGCGAGGCCGCCGCAGATGAAGGTGATCGAGGTGAACCGCATCGCCTTGCCGAAGCCGCTCATTTCGTCGATGTTCTGCTTGTTCGCCATCGCCGAGATGAACGAGCCGGCGCCCATGAACAGCAGCGCCTTGAAGAAGGCGTGGGTCATCAGGTGGAACATGCCGGCGCTGTAGGCGCCGATCGAGACGCCCATGATCATGTAGCCGATCTGGCTCATCGTCGAGTAGGCGATCGCCCGCTTCAGGTCGGTCATCACCAGGGCGATCGTGCCGGCGACGAGCAGGGTCGCGAGGCCGACGAAGGCGGCGATGTCGGCGGCGGTCGGGGCGAGTACGAAGAGGACGTGGGTGCGGGCGATCAGGTAGACGCCGGCGGTGACCATCGTCGCCGCGTGGATCAGCGAGGAGACCGGCGTCGGGCCCTCCATCGCGTCCGGCAGCCAGGTGTGGAAGGGCAGCTGCGCCGACTTGGCGAAGGCGCCGACGAGGAGCAGCAGGCAGATCGCCGTCACCGTCCACTCGTTGGTGTGGAAGACCTGCGGGGCCTTGGCGAAGACTTCGCCGTATTCGAAGGTCCCCAGTTCGCGGAAGATCATGAAGGCGGCCAGGGTCAGGCCGATGTCGCCGACGACGTTGATCACGAAGGCCTTCATCCCCGCCCGCGTCGCCGTCTTGCGCCGGTACCAGAAGCTGACCAGGGCGTAGGAGGCGAAGCCGACGAAGGCCCAGCCGACGATCAGCAGCACGAAGTTGCCGGCGAGGACCAGCAGCAGCATCGAGAAGACGAAGAAGTTGAGGTAGCTGAAGAATCGGTGGTAGCCCTCGTCGGACTGCATGTAGCCGTAGGAGTAGAGGTGGATCAGGGTCGAGACGCCGGTGACGACGAGGACCATGAAGACCGAGAGCGGGTCGACGTAGATCCCGAGCTTGATGTTCAGCCCGGCGACGCTGGCGTAGTCCCAGAGCGAGGAGGCGTGGTGGCGGGCATCGGGCGATTCGCCGAGCAGGCAGAGCAGGGCGCCGATGCCGCAGAGGAAGGCGATGCCGATCGTCGCCGTGCCGACGATCCCGGCGACCCTGGCCGGCAGCAGCTTGAAGCCGAGCGCGACGAAGATCGAGCCCAGCAGTGGCAGCAGCAGGACCAGCCAGGCCCAGCCGGTGGCGCTCATCCGCGCAGCTCCCGCAGGTCGTCGACGTCGAGCGGCAGCTTGCGGCGGAAGAGGGCGACGATCAGGCCGAGCCCGACGACGACCTCACAGGCGGCGATCACCATCACCACGATCGCGAAGACCTGGCCCTGCTGGTTGCCGACCATGCGGCTGAAGGCGACCAGCGCCAGGTTGCCGGCGTTCAGCATCAGCTCGAGGCAGAGCAGGATCACCATCGGACTGCGGCGGACGAGGATGCCGACGGCGCCGGTGGTGAAGAGCAGCGCCGAGAGGACGATGTACCAGGCGATGTTCACGCCGCCTCCCCCTCGCGCTTACGGCCGGCGAGGACGATCGCGCCGACCGCGGCGAGCAGCAGCAGGATCGAGGAGGCCTCGAAGGGGACCAGGAACTTTTCCAGCATCAGGCGGCCGATCGCGGCGGGGGCGCCGAAGCCGGCGGGGACGTCGGGGCCGTGCGTGCCGAGGGCGAGGAGGGCGGAGGAGAGGACGGCGATCGAGAGCTCGACGAAGAGCGCGATCGCCAGCAGCGGCGCCAGGAAGCGCTGGCCGGGGATCGGCTCCCAGGCCGACTCGCCAGCGCCGCCGACGTAGGCGACGACGAAGACGTAGAGGACCATCACCGCACCGGCGTAGACGACCACCTGGGCGGCGGCGACGAAGGCCGAGGTCAGCAGCAGGAACAGCACCGCCAGCGAGAAGAGGTGGACGATCAGCGCCAGCACGCTGTAGAAGGGGTTGCGCATGGCGACGACGCCGATGGCGCCGCCGAGCGCGCCGATCGCCGCGAGGAAGAAGAGCACCGCTTCCATCTATTCGCCCTCGCTTTTCAACGGGGTGCGCTCGATCGGCTCGGCCAGCAGCATCTCCTTGGTGAAGATCAGGTTGCCGCGGTCGTAGTCGGCCATCTCGTAGTCGTGGCCCATCGTGATCGCGTCGAAGGGGCAGGCGATCTCGCAGTAGCCGCAGAAGATGCAGCGCGAGAGGTTGATCTCGTAGACCGCGGCGTAGCGCTCGCCGGCGGAGACGCGCTCGCCGGGGATGTTCTCGGCGGCGACGACGCGGATGCAGTCGGCCGGGCAGGCGGCGGCGCAGAGCGAGCAGCCGACGCATTTCTCCAGCCCGGTGTCCTCGAACTTGTGCAGTTTGTGGCGGCCGCGGAAGCGCGGGTAGACGGGCGTCTTCTCCTCCGGGTACTCGATCGTCAGCGGCCCCTCGATCAGGCGCGCCATCGTCGTCTTCAGCCCCCGCAGGGTCTCGCCGAAGGCGCGGTAGGCGCCGCCGACGCCGCCCGGCTCGGGGCCGCGCTGGACCGAGACGACGTCGGCCGAGCTGAGGTAGGCGACCGCCTTCGGGTCGAAGCTCTCGCCGCCGTTTGCCGCGCTCACGTCGTCACCACCAGGATCGCGGTGACGAGGACATTGAGGGTGGCGAGGGGCAGCAGCACTTTCCAGCCGAGGGTCATCAGCTGGTCATATCGCAGCCGCGGCAGCGTCGCCCTGATCCAGATGAAGACGAGGACCAGGCCGATCATCTTCACCAGCATCCAGATCGGGTCGAGGAAGCTCGGGCCGGGGCCCATCCAGCCGCCGAGGAACATCGCCGCGGCGATCCCGGAGACGACCAGGATCTCCATGTATTCGACCAGCAGGAAGGAGCCGAAGCGCATGCCGCCGTACTCGGTCATGAAGCCCTGGACCAGCTCGGCGTCGGCCTCGGGCATGTCGAACGGGGTGCG
>DATBXZ010000242.1:0-3385 GCA_036513995.1 Solirubrobacterales bacterium
GAGGGTGTTTGGCTCGATTGTGGGTTGGGAGGGGCTTTGGCGTTCGACGACTTGGAGGGCGAGCGCGTCGGCGCGTTGAACGAGGTCGAGGGTGAGAGCGGGCATGGCCGGGGCGGCGCGGTGTTCGACGGCGAGGGTGATGCGGTCATCCGCGTCGCGCCGCAGATAGAGGTTGGAATCGCCCCAGGCGTGGAACTCGGAGGAACCGCGGAGCGCCTGGCCGGCGCGCATGGCGCCGGCGCCCTTCCTGGCGTGATGGACGAGGATGACGGCGAGGCGATGGCGGCGTTGCAGGTCTCGCAAGTAGGCGAGCAGCGGGGCGACCTCGCCGCTGACATTCTCGTCGATGCGGTGCAGGCGCACGAACGGATCGAGGACGAGCATTCGGGGTTTCAATCTTGCGATAGTCTGATCGAGTTTTGCCTGATCGGCTTCGAGATCGAGCCGCAGGCTGGGCGCGGTGATGACCTGGACGTCGAGGTCGGCCAGTTCGACCGCGGCGGCAGCGCAGATGCCGTCGAGCCGACGACGGACGATGTGGAGAGCGTCCTCGGCGGCGTAGAGCAGCACGCGCCCGGGGTTGGGCACGGCGAAGCGGCGCAGGCATGGCCTGCCGGCGGCGACGGCGACGGCCAGATCGAGGGCGAGGAAGGATTTGCAGCATTTGGGCTCGCCGCCGATGATGCCGACGGCTTGCTCGGACCATAGGTCGGCGACCAGCCAGCGCTGTTCTTCGGCCCGTTCGGCCAGGCGATGGGCGGGGACCACGGGAAGCGGGGTCACCGCCGCCTCCCGGCCGCGGCCTTGGGTTGAGGAGCGAGGGCGCAGGCCTCGAAGAGCAGCGCCTCGTCGATCCTTTCGGCCTGGCGCTCGGCGGCGGCGGCGAGCAGTTCGTCGGCCATGATCATGAGGCTGCGCAGATTGCCTTGGGCGTGATCGGCCAGGGTGGCGATCACCTCCGGGGTCATCAGGGCGGGCGCTCCCGCTTGGTGCGACAGATGCCGCAGACAGGCCTGGAGCGTTTCGGGAGTGGCGCGCTCGATCGGCAGACGGACGCGGATGCGGCTGTCGAGGGGCAGGAACTCGTCGGAACGCAGGCGCTCGACGAGACGGGCGTCGCCGGCCAGGACGACGGTCAGCAGGATGTAGGAATCGAGCTTGGCGGAGGTGAGCAGGCGCAGTTCGGAAAGGACCGGGGATCCCATCTCCTGGGCCTCGTCGACGATGAGCACCGGTCGGGAAAGCGCGCTGTCGATATGCGCCTGCCAGCTCTGGCGCAGGATCTTGGCTCCGCCCCAGCGGTTGTGGGGGCGCAACGGAACGCCGAAGAGGTCGCCCATCTCGCGGTAGAAGTCGGCGATGTTGGCCTGCGGCCGGCTGATCATGCCGACCTTGACATCGCGTTCGCCCGCCAATTGGTCGGCCAGGATACGCAGACAGGCGGACTTGCCGGTTCCCGGATCGCCGGTGACGACGGCAAAGCCGCCCTCGGCGACCAGATGGCGGACGCGGCGGCAGAAGGAGTCGACGCGCGGCGAGACATGCAACGCCTCGGCCGGCACGCCGGGGGCGAACGGATTCCATTTGAGCCCGTAGAGGGCGAGCAGCGTCTTGTTCATGGATCGGTTCCTTCGTCCTTGACGAGGTAGGGGGGTGGGAGTCCGGTCGCCGTCTGGCGTTCGATCAGACGGGCGAGCAGCGGCGCCATGCCGCTGGCGGCCGGCGCGGCGACGGGCTCGGCCGAGACCGCCTCCAGCGATCGGCGCAAGCCGTCGGCGTTTCGGGCTTTGTCCTGAGGGAACAGTCGGCACAGCACCGTGCCCAGGCGTTCGTCGATCAGGTGGACGTGGGTCAGATCCCAGGCCGCATAGCGGACTTCGAGGCGGGCCAGATGGCGGTATTGGTTCGGCGCCTCGAAACGGCGGCCCTCGATGACGATGGTTCCGTCGCTCTTGCGCTGGGCGCGTCGCTCGGTTCGGGTGAAGGCGAGCTTGAGCGCCACGCCTTCGGGACAGGGCCGCATCACCGAGGGGCCGGCGAGGAAACGATCGAGCGGCGTCTGGCCGATCTCCGAATGGAGCTTGCGGTTGTAGTCGGGCTCGACCCAGGCCTGGGTGGCCTGGTTGAGCATGGCGAGCGAAAGATCGGCCACGCCTTCCAGCACGGCCATCAGCCTTCCTTCGATAACGGCCCAGAGATGTTCCAGCTTGCCGTTCATGTAGGGGCTGTAGGGCAGCGTCGTCTCGTGCAATACGCCGAGCCTGGCCAGGCCTTCGGCGATCTCCGTGGCGGTCATCGCCGCGCCGTTGTCGCTCATCGCGGCGCGCGGCAGGCCTCTCTTCATGAAGGCCTGCGACAGTCCGTGGGCGATGTTTTCCGCGGTCTCGGACAGATACCATTGCAGATGGCAGGCCACCCGGGAGCGGTCGTCGAGAACGCCGAACAGCACGGGCGTCCGCCATTCCCCGCCCGGAGTCAGCACCTTGCGCGAGCCGACGTGGCAATCCCAATGGACCAGGGATCCCACATGCTCGGCCTCGTAGCCGCGGATCTCCCGCTCGGCGAGCTTGGCCTCGGCCGCCAGAGCGCCGGCGGTCCGTCGCGAGGTCGCCCGCCGCCGCTTCTCCAACCCCTGGGCCTTGAGGTATCGCCTGATCGTCGAATAGGACGGCATCGGCCGCAGGGCGGACTGGCCTGCCGCCAGGGCGGCCAGATTGTCCCAGTGCAACTGGGCGCTCCAGTTCGGGTGCGCCGCGTATTGGGCGTGCAGCGCCTGGCGCAACGGGTCGGTCACCGACGTCTGCCGGCCCACGTCCTGGCGGGGCTTGCGGCGGAGCACGGCGACCGGGTCTTGCCGCTCGCGCAGCGCCCGATAATACCATCGCTGAATGGTCGAGGCGCCGAACTTCACCGGCTCGAAGGTGACGGGATGTCGCCATTCCCGCCCCGCCAGTTCGTCTATCGCGGACTGCAACGCGCCTTTTGCGGGGGGATCGGCCAACAGATGGCCGATGACCGAGAAGCGCAGTTGCGCCCAACGGTCGTAAATCCTCGTTTGCCGTTTCTCTCTCATGCCGGGCCGCCTCCTCGTCGGGACCGCAAGACCGTAGAATCGCCTGGCGGCGGATGGCGACGGGCATCCTCTGCGGGTGGGCCTCGTCCATCAGAAAGCGTGCATCGACGGCCCTCCGGTGATCGGCCCCAGGAACGACAGGAAGGCGATCAGTTGCCCCTCGGCGTCGCCAGCGAAGCGTTCCAGCAGTGCGGCGGGCAGGCGAGAGGCGTCGACCGGCGGCATCAGGCCGGCTGAGGCGGCCCGCCAGAACGGCGTGGCGGTGAAGCTGGCCAGCCACCAGCCGCGCCAACGCGCCACCGTCCGGCGGTC
>DATBXZ010000243.1:0-8402 GCA_036513995.1 Solirubrobacterales bacterium
TCCAGCGCGCCGACATGGTGATCGCGGTGACCGGCGACGACGAGGACAACATGCTGATCTGCCAGGTGGCCAAGGAGAAGTACCTGGTCAGCCAGATCATCGCCCGGGTCAACAACCCGCGCAATCGCCAGCACTTCGACCTGCTCGGGATCAAGCCGTCGGTCTCGGCGACCGACCTGATCCTGCGCCTACTCGAGCACGAGGTGCCCGAGTACGGCTTGGTCCACCTGCTCGACCTGCAGGAGGAGCAGCTGGAGATCATCGAGATGCTGCTCGGCAGCGACTCCGGCGTCACCGGGCGCCGCGTCGGCGACCTCAGCATGCCGGAGGGCAGCCTGCTGATCTCGGTCCTGCGCGCCGGCAAGGGCTTCGTGCCGACCGCCGATACCGTGCTGGAGGAAGGCGACGAGGTTCTGGCGGTGCTGGATCCGGGTAAGGAGGATGACTTGAAGGCACTCTTCGGACCGGAACGCAACGGCAGCAACGGTGGCTGACCGCGAGGTCGACTTCCTGCTGATCGGCGGCGGCATGGCCTCCGCCCACTGCGCGGCCGAGCTGCGCAAGCGCGGCGCCGAGGGCTCGATCCTGCTGGTCGGGCGCGAGCCGGAGCCTCCTTACGAACGGCCACCGGTCTCCAAGGAGTACCTGCGCGGCGAGGCCGAGCGCGCCGACGCCTACGTCAACCCGGTCTCCTGGTACGGGGAGAACGACGTCGAGCTGCTGAGCGGCCGCAACGCGATGTCGCTCGATACCGCCGGCCGGACCGTGACGATCCAGGGCGGGGAGGAGGTCGGCTTCGGCAAGGCGCTGATCGGCACCGGCGCGGTGGTCAACATCCTCCGCGTCGAGGGCGCCGAGAACGAGGGCATCCACTACCTGCGCGCCTTCGGCAACGCCGACGCGATCCGGGCCGAGGCCGAGGCGGCCGAGCACGTGGTCCTGATCGGCGGCAGCTACATCGGCACCGAGGTCGCCGCCTCGCTGACCGCGAAGGGGACCAGGTGCTCGATCGTGGCGATGGAGGACGTGGTGCTGTCGCGGACCTTCGGCGCCGACGCCGGTCTCTGGTTCCAGCAGCTGATCGAATCGAAAGGCGTCGAGTTCCACGGCGGCGAGGAGCTTGAGGCCTTCGAGGGCGATGGTCGGGTCGGGGCGGTCGTGACCAAGAGCGGGCTCAGCATCGAGTGCGACATGGTCGTCGTCGGCGCCGGCGTACGGGCCGACGCGATGCTGGCCGAGCGGGCCGGCCTCGAGGTCGACAACGGGATCCTCTGCGATTCGAAGCTGCAGACCTCGGTCGAGGGCATCTACGCCGCCGGCGACTGCTGCTCCTACGAGAGCGTCGTCCACGGCCGCCGGTTGCGGGTCGAGCACTGGGACGTGGCGATGCAGCAGGGCATCCATGCCGCCGGCAACATGCTCGGCGACGACCGCGACTACGAGGTCGTCCCCTACTTCTTCAGCGACCTCGCCGACTGGGCCAGCCTCGAGTACGTCGGCCCCGCCCAGGACTGGGACGAGGAGGTCTGGCGCGGCGACCGCGAGGGGGGCGAGTTCTCGGTCTGGTACCTGCAGGGCGGCCGCGTCGCCGGCGCCCTCAGCGTCGGTCGCTCCGAAGACCTCGCCGAAGCCCGCCGCATGCTCGCCGACGGCGTCGACGTCTCCGCCGCCCGCGACCGCATCGCCGATCCCAGCGCCGACCTCTCGGCCATCTCCTGACCAGGGCGAGCGATATCCTGGTTTCCAGCGCTTTGCGGCCTGGTGTAATGGCAGCACACCTCTCTCTGGAAGAGGCAGTCGGGGTTCGAGTCCCTGGGCCGCAGTTCTTTAGATGAGACTCTCCAAGACCTCCTTGACGATTGCCGTTCCCCTGGCCGCCCTGGCAATCGCCGGCTGTGGCGGCGGAGGGGGCGACTCGACCTCGACGCCGACGACGACAGAAACCACGGTGGCCCTGAGCAAGGCCGGGCTGATCTCCCGGGGCGATGCGATCTGCGCCGAGGTCAACAAGGCCGTCGGCGCCGCCGAAATAGTCAGCGCCGAAGGCGAAGCCTCGGCGCTGGCGACCAAAGTCTCGGGCCTCTACATCGGCATGGTCGAGAGCATCAAGGGCCTCGGCGCGCCGGAAGACGCCACCGGCTACCCCGAATTCGCCGCTGCCGCTGACGAGCTCTCGAAGGCGGAGGGAGAAGTCAAGCTCGCCGCCGAACGCGAAGACACCGTGGCGCTCGAAGAAGCCTCGGGCTCGGCGAGCTCGGCGGTCGAAGCATTCGAGAGCGCGGCCGGCGAATACGGCTTCGAAGACTGCAGCGAACGGCCCAGCGCGCCGACGCCGAGCGGCAGCGGAAGCAGCGGCGGTGCCACCGAAGAAGCGGAAGAAGGCGGGGTCGAAGTCGCTCCCGAAGAAATCGAAGAAGAAGCGGTGCCGGAAGAAGTCGTGCCGGAAGAAGTGGCGCCCGAAACCGGTGGGGCCGGAGGCGGCGCCGGAGCGGAAGTCGCTCCCGAAGCCGGCGGTGGCACCAGCGGCGGCTCGTCCGGCGGCGTCGGCCCCGGCTAGGCGGCTGAGGACTCGGACCAGGCGCCGTAGAGACGGGCGTAGGCGCCGTTCGCGGCGATCAGCTCGTCGTGGGTGCCCTGCTCGGCGATCTTGCCTCCTTCGAGGACGACGATCTTGCCGGCGCGGCGGATCGTCGAGAGGCGGTGGGCGATGACGATCGCGGTGCGGCCCTGGAGCAGGCGCTCGAGGCCTTTCTCGATCGTCTTCTCGGTGCGGACGTCGACGTTGGAGGTCGCCTCGTCGAGGATCAGGATGCGGGGCTCGGCGAGCAGGGCGCGGGCGAAGGCGACGAGCTGGCGCTGGCCGGCGGATAGCTGGATGCCGCGCTCGCCGACCTCGGTCTCGATCCCATCCGGGAGGGCGGCGACGAACTCGGTGGCCCCGACCGTGGCGACGGCTGCCTCGATCTCCTCCAGGCTCGCCTCCGGCCGCCCGAAGGCGATGTTCTCGCGGACGCTGCCGGAGAAGAGGAAGCCCTCCTGGGGGACGATCCCGAGCTGGCGCCGCAGCGCCCGCTGCTGGACCCCGCGCAGGTCGTGCCCGTCGACCAGCACCCGCCCCTTCTGGGGGTCGTAGAAGCGGGCGACCAGCTTGGCGAAGGTCGACTTGCCGGCGCCGGTGGCGCCGACCAGGGCCAGGGTCTGGCCGGGTGGCACGTGGAGGTCGATTCCCGCCATCGCCCAGATCTCGGAGAGGTCGGGCGATGATCCCTCCCCGTCGGCGGGAGGAACGGCGTCTTCCTTGTAGGAGAACCAGACGCCCTCCATGTCGATCTCGCCCCTCAACGTCCCCGGGTCGATCGCCTCCGGCGCGTCGACCATGTCCGGCTCGGTGTCGAGCAGGTCGAAGATCTTGTCGAGGGCGGCCATCCCCTGCTGGTAGGTCGTGTAGAGCTGGGACAGTTCCTGGATCGGTTCGAAGAAGGTCGCCAGGTAGGCGACGAAGGAGACGATGATGCCGACCTTGATCGCTCCGTCGATTGCCTGGCTGCCTCCGTAGAGCAGGATCACCGCGGTCCCGATCGCGGCCAGCAGTTCGACCGCCGGGAAGTAGGAGGCGTTGAGGTAGACCGTCTTCATGTTCACGTCGCGGTTCTGCTCGTTGAGGTCGGTCATCACGTCGACGTGGCGCGGCTCCTGGCCGAAGCTGCGTACGACCCGGACGCCGCTCAGCGTCTCCTGCAGGTATGAGGTGACGGCGGCGATCCGCTCCCGCGTGGCGCGGTAGGCGCCGGCCGAGACGATCCGGAAGGTGACGCTGGCGATTGCCAGCAAGGGCAGGGTGAGGAAGGTGATCAGGGCGAGCTTGACGTCGAGCAGGAGCAGGATCACGATCACGCCGACCAGGGTCAGGGTCGCCGAGAACATCGTCACCACACCGCTGGTGACGAGCTGGTTGAGGGCCTCGACGTCGTTGGTCATGCGTGAGATCAGCACGCCCGGGCTGCGGCGGGTGAAGAAGCCGATCGACATCGACTGGATGTGGCCGAAGAGCCGCTCGCGCAGGTCCTGGAGGGCGCGAGTGCCGACCCACCCGACCAGGTAGGTCTCGGCGTAGGTGCCGGCGGCGTAGAGCAGGGCGGCGCCGACGAAGGCGGCGACGGTGAGGTCGAGGGCGCTGACGTCGCCGGTGACGATCCCGGCGTCGATTGCCCGGCCGGCCAGGTAGGGGGGTGCCAGGCCGGCTCCGGTCTCGATCAACAGGGCGATGAACATCAGCGCCATCCGGCCGCGATAGGGGCGCAGCAGGCCGATCATCCAGCGCACCTTGCGGCCGCGCTGGTCCTCGCCGCGCACGAGCCGCCAGAGCGCCACGAAGAGCAGGTAGACGTTGCGCAGCCGGTTGTCGCCGGGCTCGGTGTCGGGCTTGCGCTCGCTCACAGGCGCGCCATCTCCTCGCGGCTCTCGAGGTCGCGCTGGAGGAATACCGAGTCGGCCAGTCCGTGGTCGGCGATCTCGCGGTAGAAGCCGCAGCCCGCGAGCAGCTCCTCGTGGGTGCCGCGATCGACGATCCTGCCACCGTCCATCACCACCACCTCGTCGGCCAGCGAGACCGTCGAGAGGCGGTGGGCGATGATGAAGGTCGTCCGCCCGGACATCACCTCTCCGAGCCCGGACTTGATCGCCTCCTCCGTCGTCGCGTCGACCGACGAGGTGGCGTCGTCGAGGATCAGGATCCGCGGGTCGGCCAAGAGGGCGCGAGCGATCGCGACGCGCTGGCGCTGGCCGCCGGAGAGGGTGAGGCCGCGCTCGCCGACCCGGGTCTCGTAGCCGTCGGGCAGTTCGCGGATGAAGCCGTCGGCCTGGGCACGGCGGGCCGCGGCTTCGATCTCCTCCAGGCTCGCGTCCTGGCGGGCGTAGGCGATGTTCTCGGCGACGCTGGCGGTGAAGAGGAAGCTGTCGTCGGCGACGAAGGCGACCTCGGAGCGCAGCGAGCCGACGTCGATCTGGCGGATGTCGGCGCCGTCGACCAGGACCGAACCCTCGCTCGGGTCATACAGCCGCGCGATCAGCCCGACCAGGCTGGTCTTGCCGGCGCCGGAGGGGCCGACCAGGGCGACGGTATTGCCGGCCTCGACGTGGAGGTCGACGTCGCTCAGGGCCGGCGCCGAGCCCTCGTAGCGCAGCGTCACCCCGCGCAACTCGACCTCGCCGCCCCCGGCAGGCAGGGCGGGGGCGCCGGGCGGGCTCTGGATCGCCGGTTCGCGGTCGATGATCTCGAACATCCGGTTGCCGGAGGCGATCGCCCGCTGGGCCATCCCCATCGTCACCCCGAGCATCCGCATCGGCCCGGCCAGCATCCCGACATAGAGGTAGAAGGCGCTGAAGCTGCCGAGGCTGAGCGACCCGTCGATCACCTCGCGGCCGCCGACCAGCAGCACCAGGGCGATCCCGAACTGGGGCAGCAGCCCGATCAGGGGAGAGAAGAAGGCCTGCAGGCGGGTCGAGTAGATGCTCTGGTCGAAGACCCGGGCGACGGAGCGCTGAAAGCGATGCAGTTGGTATTCCTCGCGGGCGAAGGCCTTGACGATGCGGATCCCGGAGACGTTCTCCTCCGCCTCCGCGGTCAGCTCGGCGATCCGCTGCTGGACCTCCTGCAGGGCCGGGCGGGAGACCCGGTTGTAGCGCGAGGCGGTGTAGACGACGAAGGGCGCCGGCGCCAGGGCGATCAGCGCCAGCAGCGGGTTGATGACGATCATCACCACGCTCGCCAGGACGATCGTCAGCAGGCTCTGGGTGATGAAGATCAGCCCGTAGCCGAGGAAGAAGCGGATCGCCTGCAGGTCGACGGTCGCCCGCGACATCAGCTGGCCGGTCTGCTGGCCGTCGAAGAAGCCCAGGTCCAGTCGCTGCAGGTGCGCGTAGAAGGTCTGGCGCAGGTCGAATTCGACCGACAGGGACACTTTTCCCGCCACCAAGCGCCTGACCACGGTCAGGCCGAGACGGAGGATGCTGGCGCCGACGATCGCCAGGGCGAGCGGGAGCAGGGCGGACTTGTCGCCGTCCTTGATCGCGTTGACGGCGTGGCCGGTCAGCAGCGGGATCAGCACCGTCATCCCGATCGCCGCCCAGGCGAACGCCATCGATCCCCACAGCTGGCGGCGGTAAGGGCGCAGGAAGCCCATCAGGCGGCGGTAAGTGCGCATTACAACGCACTATACAAAGTGAAGTATTGGACCCACCCGGCGCTCACGACGGCGCCGTGGGCGTCTTGCCGCTCAGCCGTTGAGCCTGGCGGCGGCCTTGGCGCTCGGCACTTTCCCCGCCGCGCACGGTTTCGGGCCGTGGCCGGGACGGGGCAGGATCTGGAAGTTGGTGACGGCATGGAAGGGCGTGGTCGCGCCGTTGTTCTGGGCCAGGTTGAGGATCAGCCGGTAGAAGCCCGGCGGCAGGCCGTGGTAGAAGATCTCCGGCCGCGTCGCCGGCGAGTAGCTGCCGGCGCTGCCGATCCGTTCGGCCAGCACGCCGTTGGGGCCGGCATAGCGCGGGTAGTCGAAGGAGGCGCCGACGAGGCGGCCGTTGCCGATCGGGCTGTTGATCGCGTGCAGCAGCTTGACCGGGTCGACGCAGTCGGGCACGCGGTTGAGGCTGAAGCGGATGTTGCCCTCGCCGAGCTGCGGGTCGCGGCCGAACTGGCCCGGCGCCAGGCGGAAGTTTTCGACGAGCGCCTTGACGACGACGGCGTGGCTGGTCTGACGGGCGCCGTTGCGGGGGGAGACAATGTCTACGCTTGGTTGACCCGGTATGGCTGCCGCGCTCGCCTGATCTTGTCTGGAGTCCGAGCAGCCGCCGAGAATCACGGCCAGCGCCAGCCCGAAGACGGTGGCCGTCAGCGTTGCCAAGGTTGCAGTCCTCCTACCCATCGGAGCGGGAACATTACGCGCAACTTCCAGAACCACATCCGGCGGCTACCGATCGCGATCCTGGCGCTGTCGCTCGGCCTCGCCGCGGCGGCGCCCGCGGCCTCGGCGGACGACCTGGCCGGGTACGTCAACCCCTTCGCCGGCACCCGGCCCGGTCCCGGCACCTTCGGCGGCGGCCACAACTTCCCCGGCGCCACGCTGCCCTTCGGGATGGTCCAGTGGGGCCCCGACACCAGCCCCGCGGCACCCCACTCGGGTGGCTACGACCACCGCGACAACCACATCTCGGGCTTCGGCCTCACCCATCTCAGCGGCGCCGGCTGCGCCCTCTACGGCGACTTCCCCTTCCTGCCGACGACCGAGCCGATCGACTCCTCGCCGGCCAGTCCCGGCGGTGGGCTCGACGGCAAGTTCCAGCCCGGCTTCTCGCACGGCGAGGAGTCGGCCTCCCCGGGCCTCTACCGGGTCCGGCTCAACCCCGTTCGCGGCGCCGGCATCGACGTCGCCCTGACGGCGACGACGCGGACCGGGATGGCCCGCTTCCAGTTCCCGGCCAACCCGCACTCCAGCGTTCTCATCGACGTCGGCGGCAGCGCTCAGCCCGACGACCTGGCCGCGGTGGCGGTCGACCCGGGGCGGCGCGAAATCAGCGGCAGCGCCTCCAGCGGCCTCTTCTGCGGCCAGCGCCCCCGCTACAAGGTCTACTTCGCCGCGGTCTTCGACCGTCGCTTCGACGCCTACGGGACCTGGAAGGAAGGCATCCTCGACCAGGGTGGGCAGGCGGCGGAAGACAGCCAGGCACCGGCTGCCAACCCGCATACCACCGCCCAGGCCGGCGCCTACGCCAGCTTCGACACCCGCGGCAACCGCACGGTCGCCGTCCGGGTCGGGATCTCCTTCGTCAGCGTCGCCGGCGCCCGCGCCAACCTCGCCGCCGAAAGCACGGGCCGGGGGTTCGGCGCGATCGGCCGGCTCGCCCGTGGGCGCTGGAACCAGGCGCTGGGGCGAGTCCGCGTCAGCGGCGGTCCCAGGAACCTCCTCGACACCTTCTACACGGCGCTCTACCACGCCTTCCTGGCGCCGCGGACCTTCAACGACGTCGGCGGCGCCTACCCGGGCATGGACGGACTGATCCACCAGGCGGGCGGACGCACCCAGTACGCCGACTTCTCCGGCTGGGACACCTACCGCACCCAGATCCAGCTGCTCTCGATCCTGGAGCCGGAACGAGTCAGCGACATGGCTCGCTCGCTGCTGGCCGACGCTGAGCAGAGCGGCTGCCTGCCGCGCTGGCCCTATGCCAACGGCCAGAGCATGACCATGGTCGGCGACTCGGCCGACCCGATCCTCGCCTCGGCGGCGGCCTTCGGGGCCGGCGCCTTCGACCGACGGGCGGCCCTGGATGCGATGGTCGAGGGCGCGACCCAGCCCTGTCGCAGCGTCAACGGCGAATACCTGGAGCGCCAGGGCCTGGCCCAGTAC
>DATBXZ010000244.1:0-3591 GCA_036513995.1 Solirubrobacterales bacterium
CGGGGGGCGCTCGGCGAACTGTGCCTGGCCGCCTTCGCGATGCGGTGCGGCGACCATGTGGCGGGCGACCCGCTCGCCGGCGGCGACGCCGAAGTCCTCGCGGATCACGTGCAGGCTGAGATCGATGCCGGCGCTGAGCCCGGCCGAGGTCATCACCCGGCCCTCGTCGACGTAGAGGGCGTCGGGGTCGACCGCGACCGCCGGGAAGCGCCGGGCCAGCTCCCCGGCCCAGGCCCAGTGGGTCGCCGCCCGGCGCCCGTCGAGCAGCCCCGCGTGGGCGAGCGCGAAGGCACCGGTGCAGATCGAGAGCACGCGGGCTCCCCGGTGTCCGGCGGCGCGCAGGGCGGCGAGCGCCTCCGCGGGCGGCGGCTCGAGCAGGGCGGCATAGCCGGGGAGGACGACCGTGTCGGCACGGCGGATCGCCCCGAGCCCCGCATGGGGGCTGACCCCGAAGCCGCTCGTGGTCCGCACCGCGGTCCCTCCCACCGAGCAGGTCGAAAACTCGTACAGCGGCTCGCCGCCGGGCCGCGCCGCCAGCCCGAAGGCCTGCGCCGGCGCCGTCAGGTCGAAGGCGACGAGACCGTCGAGGCAGAGTGCGACCACACGGTGCATGGCAGAAATCTAGCGAACATTGGCATTCCTGCCTCTGGCGGCCTCCTCCCTGGGCGGCCAAAATCCCCACCATGGAAATAGCGATCCTCATCTACGACAAGCTGGCCGCCCTCGACGCGGTCGGGCCCTACGAAGTGATGCGCAACGTGCCGGGCTGGGACGTGCGCTTCGTCGCCGAGGAGAAGGGCGACACGCGGACCGAGGACGGCTCGCTCGGGCTCGTCGCCGACCACTCGCTCGACGAAGTGAGCGCGCCGGACATCCTCCTCGTCCCCGGCGGCAAGGGCAGCCGGCGGCTGATGCACGACGAGGGGCTATTGCAGTGGCTGCGCGACGTCGACCGCACCACCAAGTGGACGACCTCGGTCTGCACCGGCTCGCTCCTGCTCGGCGCCGCCGGGCTGCTGGAGGGCAAGCGCGCCACCGGCAACTGGCTCGTGCTGGAGGCCCTGCGCCAGTTCGGCGCCGACCCCGTCGGCGGCCGCTGGGTCGAGGACGGCAAGGTGGTAACCGCCGCCGGCGTCACCGCCGGGATCGACATGGCCCTGCACCTGGTCGCCCTGGAGGCGGGCCCGGAAGTCGCCCAGGCGGTCCAGCTCGGCATCGAGTACGACCCGGACCCGCCCTTCGACTCCGGCTCGCCGGAGAAGGCGCCGCCGGAGATCGTCGAGCTGGTCAGGTCGGTCGCCGGCGCCGGTGACCCGCTGGTCAGCGCGCAGGACTAGACCTCCTAAGACCGCGGGACCAGCTCCAGCTCGCTCCACGGGCCCTCGCCGCTCATCGGCTGGGTGCGGCCCTCGAGCCAGTCGGCCTGGAGGTCGTCGTAGTGGGGGCTGGCGGGGTGGCCGGACTGGCCGGTGAACATCTGCCAGCGCGAGCGGTCGGGGTCGGTCGGGTCGGCGACCATGCGCCAGCTCGGCGCCCAGACGGCTTTGTAGGGGTCGTTGGGGTCGTAGGCGATCTGGCTCACCGTCTCCTGGGCGCCGCCGGCGCGCACCCGGCGGTTGAGCAGGCGGCGCAGCAGCGGGTTCGCCTCGCCCAGCGGGTGCGGGAACTCCATCTCGTGCACATGGCCCCAGCGCCAGCCCTCGGGGTCGGCACCGAAGCGCTCCTCGAGGTCGTCGAGGGCACCGGCCAGCGCTTCCAGCACCAGCTCCTCCCAGGGGCGACCGATCAGCTTCTCGTCGGCTTCCTCCCAGAGCTTCATCAGGTGCGAGTGCCAGCGCCAGGGCGAGGTGACATGCGGCATGAAGCCGTTGTCGGCGCGGTCGAGCCAGCGCTCGCAGAGGTCGCGGTCGCCGATCGCGGCCCGCGCCACCTCGCGCGCCAGCCGCAACAGGAAGGCCTGGTAGATCGTGCCGGCGATCGTCTCCCGGTCGAGGCGGCCGTCCCAGCTGCGCAGCCGCTCGATCGCGCTGGTCTCGCGCTGGCCGGGCGGGCTCAGCCGCCCCAGCCGCCGCGCCGCCTCGATCCCGGGCAGCGAGAGGACGTCGGACTGCATCGCCTCGAAGCTGTCGAGGTCGTGCTCCTCGCTTTGCCCCAGAAGCTGCTCGATCCGCTTGGCCCGGAAGCCGTCGAGGTACTCGCTGGTGATGTGGTGTGGGTACTCGTCGCCGACGATGCGGTTGTTGGCGGTGATCAGGTAGCCGCTCTCGGGGTCGCGAACCTCGGGCAGCTCCTCATGGGGGATCGTCCCCTCCCACTCGAACTCGCCCGTCCAGCCCGGCTTGGGCAGGTCGGGGCAGCCGCCGCGACGCAGCGGCAGGCGGCCGATCAGCTTGTAGCCGATCGAGCCGTGGCGGTCGGCCCAGATCAGGTTCAGCGGCGGCGAGGTGTGTCCCGCCAGCTTGGCGACCAGCTCGGGGCCGGAGCGGAGCTCGAGCTGCTCGAACAGGCCCGAGTAGGCACTGGGTTCGCTCAGGGCCAGCCAGCTCAGCGCCAGCGGCTCGGCCTCGTCGGCGCCGAGCGCCTCGTTGACGATCGGCCCGTGATGGGTGATCCGCACGTCGAGCAGGACCGATTCCGCCCGGCCCTTGACGACGATCTCCTCGCGCACGGTCTCCAGCGGTCGCCACTCGTCTTCGAAGAGGTACTGCTCGCCCTCAACCCGCTCGACGAAGAGATCCTGGACGTCGGCCATGACGTTGGTGAAGGTCCAGCAGACGTCGTTGTTCTGGCCGTACTGAACGCCGGGGATGCCGGGCAACGAGGCGCCGCGGGCAAAACGATCGCCGTGGCGCAAGCTCACCTGGTACCAGATGCCCGGCATGCTCGGGGGCAGGTGCGGATCGCCGGCGATCAGCGGCCCGCCGGTGGCGCTGAGGGCGCCGCTGACGGCCCAGTTGTTGGAGCCACTGGCCTCGGCGGCAAGGCCCATCGAACGGCGCACGGCGTCGATCTGCTCGACGATCGCCAGTCCGTCGCCGTCCCAGGCTTCCTGGGTGACGACCGGGTTGTCGGCGGGGTAAGTGGGGTCGAGGCGGGCGGTCAGCTCCGGGCCCAGCGCCCGCAGCATGTCGGCCCGCAACAGCTCCCGCTCCCAGTTGGTCGAGAGGCCGAAGGCGAGCAGCTTGCCGAGGCTGAGGATGTCGACCGGGCGCCAGGGCTTCCAGTCGAGCCGCAGCAGTTGCATCTCGAAGGGCAGGGCCGCGGCGCTCGCGGCAGCATTCACGCCCTCGCAGAAGCGCTCCAGCAGGGCGCGCAACTCGGGGTCGAGCGCCTCGGCCTCCCGCTCGGCGACGCGACGGATGCCCAGCGTGCGCATCAGCCGGTCCACCGGCAGGCCCTCCTCGCCGGCCATCGCGGCGACCTTGCCCTCGACCGCGCGGCGGTAGAAGTCCATCTGCCAGAGCCGGTCCTGGCCGTGGGCGAAGCCCTGGGCGAAGTAGAGGTCCTCGCGGTCGTCCGCCTCGACGTGGGGCACGCCCCAGCGGTCGCGCCGCACTCGCACCCGGCCCGTGAGCCCGTCCAGCTCGATCG
>DATBXZ010000245.1:0-10921 GCA_036513995.1 Solirubrobacterales bacterium
GCGGAGGCGACTTTCAGCCGCTTTACCGCGCGCGCCTGTTTCTGGCCTTTGGAGCTGTTGATGATCTGCTCCAGTTCCTCGCAGTCGGCGGCGAGGTCGACCTGTTCGAGCAGGTCGCGCACCGCTTCCGCACCCATGCCACCGCGGAAGTACTCACCCCAGCCGAACGGCGAGCCGAAGCGATCTTTGAGCTCACGGAAGACGGTCTCGTCGTTGACGACGTCCTTCGGCTTCATCTCCGTGAAGATCTTCCAGACTTCGTTCATCCGCTCGACCGCCTCTTCGAGGTAGGCCTCGGTGTCGGAGATCTCGGCGTCGAACTGTTTGCGCAGTTCTTTGACCATTTTGGTCCGCTCGTCGTCCTTGAGCTTGCGCAGCTGCGCCGTGGTCAGCTTCAGGGAGTCGGCCCAGATGTGATCCTCGTCGTCGAACTTGTCCTGGGTGCCGTCCTCGAGGTACTTGATCCGGCGGTCCAGGGACTCGCTCAGCTCCTGGGTCCGTTTCTGCCGTTCGGACT
Source organism: Solirubrobacterales bacterium (assembly GCA_036513995.1). GTDB lineage: Bacteria > Actinomycetota > Thermoleophilia > Solirubrobacterales > 70-9 > VAYN01. The sequence goes on from DATBXZ010000245.1 coordinate 518, forward strand.
CGTAGGAGTCGACGACTTTTTTGACCTCTTTCTCAAGTTTGCCGACGTCCTTTTCGCGGGCCTCGACATCGACCCAGGTGACCATCGACGCGGCGAAGTAGAGAACCTTCTCCAGCTCTTTGGGAGCCATGTCGATCAGGTAGCCGATCCGGCTCGGCACGCCCTTGAAGAACCAGATGTGGGAGACCGGCGAGGCGAGATCGACGTGGCCCATGCGCTCGCGACGGACCTTGGAGCGCGTCACCTCGACGCCGCAGCGCTCGCAGACGATGCCCTTGTAGCGGACCCGCTTGTACTTGCCGCAGTAGCACTCCCAGTCCTTGGTCGGGCCGAAGATGCGCTCGCAGAAGAGCCCGTCTTTCTCGGGCTTCAAGGTCCGGTAGTTGATCGTCTCCGGCTTGGTTACCTCGCCCCAGCTCCAGGAGCGGATCTTCTTCGAGGACGCGAGACTTATCTCGATCGCGTCGAAGTTGTTGATGTCGATCATCAGTCCTCCACCTTCGCCTGCTCGGCCTCTTTCACGGCCCCATCTCCATCACCATCGGTGCCGCCCTCGCCCTCGGCGACCACCTGCTCCTCCTGCTCGTCGGCCGCTCCGTTGACGGAGTCGGCGCGAACGCCGGTCAGGTCCATCCCCAGCTCCTCGGCCGCCTTCAACAGGTCGTCCTCCTCGTCGGAGATCTCGACGTCGGTCCCCTCGGAGACCACGTTCGCGTCCAGCGAGAGGCTCTGGATCTCCTTCAGCAGCACTTTGAAGGACTCCGGGATCGAGGGCTCGGGAATGTTCTCGCCCTTGACGATCGCCTCGTACGCCTTGACCCGCCCGACCGTGTCGTCGGACTTGACCGTGAGCATCTCCTGCAACGTGTAGGCGGCGCCGTAGGCCTCCAGGGCCCAGACCTCCATCTCCCCGAAGCGCTGGCCGCCGAACTGCGCCTTGCCGCCCAGCGGCTGCTGGGTGACCAGAGAGTAGGGCCCGGTCGAACGGGCGTGGATCTTGTCGTCGACCAGGTGCAGCAGCTTGAGGATGTACATGTAGCCGACCGTGACCTTGCCCTCGTAGGGCTCACCGGTGCGACCGTTGTACAGCTGGGCCGTGCCGGACGCCTTGGCGCCCTCGCGACCGTTGGGATCGATGCCGAGGTCGACTCCGCGCTCTTCGTTCTCGGCCTGCCACCTGACCAGGGCCTCGTCGACATCCTCGACGGTGGCGCCGTCGAAGACCTGGGTCGCCACGTAGACGCGACCGTCGCCCTCGTCGGAGTGCGCCTGCTTGTAGGCCTCGGAGCCGTCGTCGTACCAGCCGTTCGCCGCGACCCACCCGAGGTGGGTCTCGAGGATCTGGCCGATGTTCATCCGGCTCGGCACGCCGAGCGGGTTGAGGATGACGTCCACCGGGGTGCCGTCGGCAAGGTGGGGCATATCCTCCTCGGGCACGATCTTCGAGATCACACCCTTGTTCCCGTGACGGCCGGCGAGCTTGTCGCCCTCGGCGATCTTGCGCTTGGTCGCGACGTAGACGCGGACCAGGTCGTTGACGCCCGGGGGCAGGTCGTCGCCCTCGTCGCGGCTGAAGGTGAGGACGTCGATGACGACCCCACCCTCGCCGTGCGGGACCTTCAGCGACGTATCCCTGACCTCGCGCGCCTTCTCCTTGAAGATCGCCCGGATCAGCTTCTCCTCGGCGGTCAGCTCGGTCTCGCCCTTGGGCGTGACCTTGCCGACCAGGAGGTCGCCGGAGACGACCTCGGCCCCGACCCTGACGATGCCGCGCTCGTCGAGATTGCGCAGGCTCTCCTCGGAGCGGTTGGGGATGTCGCGGGTGATCTCCTCGTCGCCGAGCTTGGTCGTGCGGGCGTCGATCTCGTACTCCTCGATGTGGATCGAGGTGAGTTCGTCGTCCTTGACCAGGCGCTCGGAGAGGATGATCGCGTCCTCGAAGTTGTAGCCCTCCCAGGACATGAAGGCGACCAGGCAGTTCTTGCCCAGAGCGATCTCGCCGCCACCGGTGGAGGAGCCGTCGGCGAGCACGTCGCCCTCCTTCACCTGCTGGCCGCTCTTGACGATCGGCCGCTGGTGGATGATCGTTCCCTGGTTCGAGCGCATGAACTTGTTCAGCGTGTACTCGTCTTTCTTCGAGCTGCTGCTGACGACGATGCGGTCGGCGTCGACATGGCTGACTTCGCCGGCGTTCTTGGCCAGCACCACGTCGCCGGTGTCGATCGCGGCGCGGCGCTCCATGCCGGTCCCGATCAGCGGCGGGTCGGGTTTCAACAGCGGCACCGCCTGGCGCTGCATGTTGGAGCCCATCAGCGCCCGGTTGGCGTCGTCGTGCTCGAGGAACGGGATCAGCGAGGTCGCCACCGACCAGATCTGGGACGGCGAGACGTCCATCAGGTCGACTTCCTTGGGCGTGGCGGTCGCGTACTCCTGCTCGCCCGCCCGCACCAGCACCTGCGGGCCCTTCAATTTCCCGGTCTCAGGATCGAACTCGGAGTTCGCCTGGGCGATCACCTTGTCCTCCTCCTGAGTGGCGTCGTAGTGGACGATCTCCTTGCTGACGACGCCGTCTTCGACCAGGCGGTAAGGGGTGGTGACGAAGCCGTGCTCCGAGACCTCGGCATAGGAGGCCAGCGAGCCGATCAGGCCGATGTTCGGCCCCTCCGGCGTCTCGATCGGACACATCCGGCCGTAGTGGGTCGGGTGCACGTCGCGGACCTCGATCGGAGCCCGCTCACGGGTCAGGCCGCCGGCGCCGAGAGCCGAGAGCCGGCGCCGGTGGGTAAGCCCGGCGAGGCTGTTGGTCTGGTCCATGAACTGCGATAGCTGCGAGGAGCCGAAGAACTCCTTCATCGCCGCCACGACCGGGCGGATGTTGATGATCGTCTGCGGGGTGATCGCGTCCGAGTCCTCGGTGGTGAGGCGCTCGCGGACCACGCGCTCCATCCGGTAGAGGCCGATCCGGAAGGCCTCCTGGATCAGCTCGCCGACGGTGCGCAGGCGGCGGTTGCCGAAATGCTCGTACTCGTCGAGGTGCTCGTAGACCGGCTCGCGCGGGTAGGTAATCGCCTCCGCGGCATAGTCTTTGATCGGGTTCTCCTCGTCGATCTCCTCGGGGATCCCGAGCAGTTTCGGCAGCAGAACCAGCTCCTTGACGAGAGCGATGATGTCGTCGTGGGTGAGCACCCGCGTCTCGAGGTCGATGTCGAGGTCGAGACGGGCGTTGAGCTTGTAGCGGCCGACCCTGGTCAGGTCGTAGCGCTTGGGATCGAAGAAGAGCTGCTCGAGCAGGCCTTTGGCGGCGTCGACCGAGGGCGGCTCGCCCGGGCGCTGCTTTTTGAACAGCTCGATCAGGGCGCCCTCTTCGGTCCGAGTCGCCTCGGTGTCGGCCTCGATCGTGTGCCGCATGTAGATCGAGTTGTCGAACATGTCCAGCAGCTGCTGGTCCTCGACATAGCCCATCGCGCGCAGCAGCACCGTGACCGGCAGTTTGCGCTTGCGGTCGATGCGAACGAAGACTTTGCCTTTTTTGTCGACTTCGAGCTCCAGCCAGGAGCCACGGGCCGGCATCAGGTTGGCGATGAAGACCTGCTTTTCAGGGTCCTTCGGCGCCATCACGTAGGCGCCCGGCGAACGCACGAGCTGGGTGACGACGACGCGCTCGGTGCCGTTGATCACGAACGTGCCACGGTCGGTCATCCACGGGAAGTCCCCCATGAAGACGGCCTGCTCGCGAATCTCCCCCGTCTCCTTGTTCTGGAAGGCGACGGTCGCGGTCAGCGGCCGTGAGTACGTCATGTCCTTCTCGCGGCACTCCTCGATGGAGTGCGGCGGCTCCTCGAACTTGAACTCACCGAAGACGATCTGCAGGTTCCCCGTGTAGTCCTCGATCGGGGATATGTCGTTGATCGTCTCTCGCAGCCCACCCGTCTTCGGATCCGTCAGTTCCTCGAAGGAACGTCGCTGGATATCGATCAGATGTGGGACTTCGAGGGGGTTGTCTAGGCGGGAAAAGCTCCTACGGGTTACGGGGGCAGCGTTCGAACGTGCCAAGTCGGCGACTCCTCGGGCGGTCAGAGGGACGAAGGTAAAGCGCAGATCTGGGCAGGAAAACTCAAATAGCGCGCGACCGGGGAAAATAACACACGGCGATGCGCGCCTTCAAGCTTGGCTCCCTGACTGGGATCCGCGCCGGCGGTGCGGGTGGCTCTATTTGAGCTCGACGGTCGCGCCGGCCTCCTCGAGCTCGGCTTTGAGCTTGTCGGCCTCCTCGCGCTCGACGCCCTCTTTGATCGCTTTCGGAGCCTCGTCGACGATCGCCTTGGCCTCTTTGAGGCCGAGCCCGGTCGCGGCGCGGACCACCTTGATGACGGGGACTTTCTGGCCGCCGACCTCGGTCAAGACGACGTCCACGGTCGAGGACTCCTCGGCGGCGCCGCCGGCATCGCCACCGCCGCCGGCCGCAGCCGGAGCAGCGGCCGCCACCGCGGTCGCGGAAACGCCGAACTCCTCCTCGAGCGCTTTGATCCGCTCGGAGAGTTCAAGTACCGAGATGCCTTTCAGCTCCTCGATCCAGTCCTCGGTTGAAGTTTTGGTTGCCATGCGTGTTACCCCTCTTCCTCGTTATCAGTCTCTGAAGTCTCGTCACTGGAAGTCTCATCCTCGGCCGGAGTCTCGGCCTCGGCTTTGGGCTCGTCGGCAGAGCTGTCAGGCGCCTCCTCCGCGACAGGACCCGCGGTTGAGGGGTCCGGGGCCTCTTCGGTGACCAGCCCTTTCTCAGCGATCTGCCCGAGCTGCAAAGCCAGCCCCTGGATCATCGAGCCGAGGCCGCGGACCAGACCGGTCAGCGGGCTGGCGACGACGCCAGCGAACTGGCCGATCAGGACTTCGCGGGTGGGCAGGCGGGCGATCGACTTGAAGCCGTCCTCGTCGAGGCTGGTCTCCCCCATGAAGCCGCCCTTGTAGCCGAGGACCTCGTGCTCTTTGTTGAAGGTCGAGATCGCTTTTGCCGCCGCGGCGGTGTCGCCGCGGACGAAGGCAAGGGCGGTCGGGCCCCGCAGCAACTCGGCCAGGCGCTCCTCGCCGGCTTTGTCGGCCGCGAGTTTGGTCAGCCGGTTCTTGACGATGCGGAAGCTGGCGTCGGCCTCGCGCAGCTTCGAGCGCAGCTCGGCCGCCTGAGGAACGCTGATACCGCGGTAGTCGACGGCGAAGATCGCTTCGGAGCCCTCGATCTGGGCGGCGATCTCTTGGATGGTTGCGGACTTTTCTTCGCGGTTCATTTACTCACCTGCATCGGGCTTGTGGGCTGCGCCCCGCCGATGGTCTCGGGTTAGCGGCGACGCAGTCTAGGCGTTCGCCGGCTCCGCTGCCGTCTCGCCGGCGGCGGCAGTCGCGCCGACCAGCTCGCGGTCGCCGGCCTTGGCGGTGTCGACCCGCACGCCGGGGCCCATCGAGCTCGCCAGTGTGCAGGAGACGATGTATTTGCCCTTCGCCGAGGCAGGCTTGGCGCGGACGATCTCGTCGAGCACGGCGGTGAAATTGTCGAGCAGCTTGGCCTCGTCGAAGCTGGCCTTGCCGATCGCCATGTGGACGATCGCCTGGCGGTCGGTGCGGTACTCGACCTTGCCGGCCTTGGACTCGTTGACGGCCTTTTCGATGTCGTCGGTGACGGTGCCGACCTTGGGGTTGGGCATCTTGCCCTGGGGGCCGAGCACGCGACCCAGTTTGCCGACCGTCGGCATCATGTCCGGGGTCGAGATCGCGACGTCGAAGCCGGTCCAGCCCTCCTCTACTTTCTTCGCCAGGTCGTCGCCACCGACGAAGTCGGCGCCGGCGGCCTCGGCGTCACGGGCCTGCTGGCCCTGGGCGAAGACGGCGATGGTGACGTCCTTGCCGAGGCCATGGGGCAGCGCCAGGGTGCCGCGCAGCTGCTCGTCGGCGTGGCGGACGTTGACGCCGAGCAGGAAGTGAGCCTCAACCGTCTCGTCGAATTTGGTGCTGGCGGTCTCCTTGACCAGGGCGATCGCCTCGGCGGGCGGATAGGCGTGGTCGCGCTCGACCTTGTCGTACTGCTGGCGGTATCGCTTGCCGTGGGCCACGGGGTCTCCTATTTGACGTCGACGCCCATCGAGCGGGCGGTGCCGGCGATGATCTTCGAGGCGGCGTCGATGTCGTTGGCGTTGAGATCGGGCATCTTGCGTTCGGCGATCTCGCGGATCTGGTCCTGGGAGATCGTCCCGACTTTGTTGACGTGGGGCTCGCCGGAGCCCTTCGGAATCCGGATCGCCTCCTTGATCAGGATCGCGGCCGGCGGCGTCTTGGTGATGAAGGTGAAGGAGCGGTCCTCGTAGACCGTGATCTCGACCGGGATGATCGTCCCGCCTTCGGACTGGGTCTGCGCGTTGAACGCTTTGCAGAAGTCCATGATGTTGACGCCGTGCTGGCCCAACGCAGGGCCGACCGGCGGCGCCGGGTTGGCGTTGCCGGCCTGGATCTGCAGCTTGATGAGGGTGAGGACTTTCTTGGCCATGAGCGGTTGGGGAGCGTAGCGGTCTTGGCGACCTAGATCTTCTTGACCTGGTCGTAGCCGACCTCGACCGGCGTCTCGCGGCCGAAGATCGAGACCAGGACCTTGAGTTTGGCCGCGTCCTCGTTGATCTCGGCGATCTCGCCGGAGAAGTCGGAGAGCGGGCCGGAGATGACTTTGACCGATTCGCCGATCGAGAACTGGGCCTGGGTGCGCGGCCGCTCGGCGGTCTCGCGGTGCAGCAGGCGGTCGACCTCGGGTTTGGAGAGCGGCACCGGCTTGTTGCGGGAGCCGACGAAGCCGGTCACGCCGGGGGTGTTCTTGACCAGGCCCCAAGCGTCGTCGGTCATCTCCATGTTGACCAGGACGTAACCGGGCATGGTCCGTTTCTCGGCGGTGACTTTCTGCCCGTCCTTCATCTCCGAGACCTGCTCGGTGGGGACGACGACCTGGCGCACGTTGCGGTTCTGGCTCATCGTCTGCACCCGGTGCTCGAGATTGTGCTTGACCTTGTTCTCGTGCCCGGAGTAGGTGTTGATCACATACCAGCGATACAAATCGGAAGCCTTTGTTCGGGGATCCTGAGTTACAGGATCCGCTTGATGAGGAAGTCGAAGAGAGCGTCGAGAGCGCCGAGATAGACGGCCGCTACGGCAACGAAGAGGATGGTGACGGCGGTGGCCTGGATCAGCGTGTCGCGATCCGGCCACTGCACTTTCTTCAGCTCCTGCCAGCAGGAAACCAGGAATCCGATCACGCCGCCGCGCCCCCGTTCGGCGCTCGCCTGTTTCTGTTTCTTGGCGAGCTGCTCGCTCTCGCGGCGCTTCTGCTCGGCGCGCTGGCGTTTCTCGGCTTCCTTCTGGGCCTTGGCTTCGGCACGTCGGGCCGAGCGCGGCTTCGGCGCGTCGGGCGTCTCCAGCTGCGCCTCGGGAGCGCCGGCGGCCATCCCGGCCTCCATCGCCTCGATCTCGGCTATGTCGCCGGAGACGGGGACCTGCGTGTCGTGCTGGGCGCGCGACTCGGCGCCGCGTTCGCCGTCGGAGCGCTTCCGCTCCTCAGCTTCCCGAGCCCGGCGCTCGGCCTTGCGCTGTGCGCGGGTCTTGGCCATCGGGAACTACCGGGTCTCCTTGTGGGCAGTGTGCTTTCCACACCAACGGCAGTACTTGCGCAGCTCGACCCGGTCCGGCGAGTTGCGCCGGGACTTGTTGGTCTGGTAATTCCGACGCTTGCAGTCTTCGCAAGCCATCGTCACCGCGATGCGGACATCTCCGCGAGCCATGCTTCTCCCTCGTGAGGACGGTCGTTACAGAAGAAAACCCCGGGCCCAGGGCGCGAGGCCGTGCGAAGGATAGCGGGCCGTCGCGGCCCAGCGCGGGGCGGCTTAGAGGCCGAGCGTCTTGGCGACGATGCCGCGCTGGATCTCCGAGGTGCCGCCGTAGATCGTGGAGACCAGCGAGGTACGCACCAGCCGCTCCATGTCGTACTCGGAGGAGTAGCCGTAGCCACCCATCATCTGCATCCCCTCCAAGGTCGTGCGCTTGGCGACCTCGGTGACGAAGAGCTTCACCATCGAGGCCTCCTGGGGCAGCATCCGGTCCGGATCCTCGTCGGTCAGGGTGGCGACCCAACGGGTCATCAGCCGGGCCGCCTCTAGGTCGGTGGCGAGGTCGGCAAAGCGATGCTGCAGCGCCTGGAAGGATCCGATCGGGCGGCCGAACTGGCGCCGCTCCTTGACGTAGGCGAGGGCGTCGTCGAAGGCGCGCTGGGCAATTCCCAGCATCGTCGCGGCGAGGATCAGGCGCTCGACGTTGAGCCCGGCCATCAGCTGCGTCCAGCCGCGATCGACCTCGCCGAGGACGGCGCTCTCGGGGGCGACGCAGTCGCTGAAGTAAAGGGTGTTGGTCTCCCGACCGCCCATCGTCTCGATCGGGACGATCTCCATCCCCTCGACCTCGCGCGGAACCCAGATCATCGTCAGCCCCTCGTGCTTGGACTCGCCCTTGCCGGTGCGACAGACGACGAGCACGTGGTCAGAGATGTGGGCGTTGGAGATGAAGACCTTCTGGCCGTTGATGACGAAGCCGTCGTCGCTGCGCTCCGCTTTCGTCGTCAGCGAGCCGACGTCGGAGCCGGCCTCGGGCTCGGTCATCGCGATCGCCTCGACCGAGCCGGCGGCGATGCCGCCGAGGATCTGGCGCTTCTGCTCTTCCGTGCCGAAGCGCTGGGTGGCGCCGGCGACGATCAGCGTCGTCGCATAGCCGCCGATCGGGGCGAGCCCGCGCGAGGTCTCTTCCATGAACAGACAGGCGTCGAGCATCGAGCCGCCGGAGCCGCCGTACTCCTCGGGAATCGTCACCCCGAGCCAGCCCAGATCCGCCATCTGCTTGTAGAGGTCGAAGTTGTGGTGGTCCTCGTAGCCGTCGGTGAGGCGCTCGCGCTGGTCCTGCGTGCCGCACTCGCGATCGCAGAAGTCACGGATCGCGTCGACGAAGTCGCTCTGCTCGTCCGAAAGGGCGAAGTCCACGGGCGGCAGCCTATATATGTGCGCCGCGGGCTGGCCGCCCAGCCAGGAAGAGTCGTCGGCGATGGGCGGCGTTGGCGTACCGAGCGTCTCATCATAGGATGTGGCAGGCCCGATACATCGATGATCGACTGGCTCTAACGATTGACCTCCCACGACTCAAACCCGGACGCCCGATCGCGGGCACCGATCAAGCTCTCGCCAACCTCCTACCTGGTCCTCGGCATGGTTCGACTCGGAGTCAGCTCCGGATACGCGATCAAGAAAGTCGCGGACCAGTCCACCCAGAGCTTCTGGCCGATCTCCCTGGCGCTGGTCTACCCGGAGCTTGCGAGGCTGGAGGCAGGGGGTCTGCTGAAGCGGCGCAGCGATCCTCAGGGCGGCCGGGCGCGGTCGGCCTACACGATCACCGCCAAGGGCGAGACGGCGCTCGGCGCCTGGCTGCGCTCGGCGAAGGTTGCACCGGTTCAGATCCGGGACGAAGCGATGTTGAAGCTCTTCCTGGCCGACGCCCTGGGCGACGAGGATCGGCTCGGGCTGATCCGGACCTTGCGCGAGCGCAACCGCGAGAAAAAGGAGGTGCTGCGGGCTGAGATCGTCCCCCGCGCCGAGGCATTCGAGTCACAGGGAATTCATTACGTGGCCGTGGCCGCGCGCCTTTCCGCCGACCTGCTCGAGTACGCCGAGAGCCGGCTGGCGCGGCTGCAGGAGGAACTCGAGGACGGCTGAGATCAGCTCCTCGCCCGGCAGGCCTGCAGGACGTTGCCGGTCACGTCAGTGCCGTCGCCGAAAGCAACTTCGACCTGAGCGTCGAAGTGGCCGTTCGCGCACTCCGCATTGAGGAACGAGTGCTTTTCGCCCTTGTATGTCCATTTGCGGTCGATCGTGAATTCGGCGCTGTTGAACGAGCCGGAGCCGCCGGCGATCTCGGGAATGGAGATCGAGATCTTGTAGCCGTATTTGCCAGTGGCCTTCGACACTTTCCCGACCGCGATCAGAGCCGTCGGGAGAGGGACGTCGGCGTAGACGTAGTAGAGCTGCTCGTTGTAGCCGCTGCCGCCGTAGGCGCCGCCACCGCTGGAGGGGCCGTTGAAGGCTAGGAGCGGCCCTTTCGCCTCGAAAGCAGCCTGTTCGGGGAACTGCACCTGGGCCGTAGAGGTGCCCTTGCCGAGCAGAGCACCACCGCAGGCCTTCATCGCCTGCGGAGGTGCGGTGGCCTTGAGCTTCGCAAGGGTGCAGGTCGGCAGGCCGGTGGTGTCGAGCTTGATGTGCTTGTCGATCAGCAGCTGAGTGCCCAGGGCGGGCGGGATGTGGGTGCCGTCTTTGGTCGAGACGGAGGCGCTGCCGTGAAAGCCGA
>DATBXZ010000246.1:0-2032 GCA_036513995.1 Solirubrobacterales bacterium
CGTCCTGGCCGGCTTCGGCTGGCAGCGCGACGACGTCAAACTGGTCCAGCAGATGGCCTCCAACGGGGCCGAGCCGGTCGGCTCGCTCGGCTACGACGGGCCGCTGGCGGCGCTGTCTCCCGAGCGCCAGAACCTCGCCGACTACTTCAAGGAGACGGTCGCCGTCGTCACCAACCCGGCGATCGACCGCGAGCGCGAGATGGAGCACTTCTCCACCCGTGCCGTCTTCGGCCGGCGGCCGTCGCTGGACGACGCCAGCATCGACACGGCCACGGTCGAAACCGCCTTCCCGGTCATCCTCGGCGGCCACCACGGCCTGGCGCCGCTCTCCGACGAGGCCTACCGCCGCATCGCCCGCGAGCACCGCACCTACCTGCTGGAGGATCTCTGGGAGGAGTTCCGCGGCCGCGCCGCCGCGGTCGACATCTCCCTGCTGGAGTCGGAGACGACCAGCGGCGCGATCGAGCGGCTCAAGCAGGAAGCGGTGAAGAAGGTCCGCAACGGGGCCGAGCTGCTGGTCCTCACCGACCGCACCGTCTACGACGGCGAGCGCCGCTACATCGACCCTCACCTGGCGACCTCGGCGGTCGACATGGCGCTGAAGCAGTTCAAGGTCGAGCCGGGCGAGGAGAACCTGCGCCGGCGCTGCGGGATCGTCCTCCGCTCGGCCGCGATCCGCAACGTCCACGACACGATGCTGGCGCTCGGGCTCGGCGCCAACGGCGTCTGCCCCTACGTGATGGTGGAAGTGATCTGCGTCGAGGACTACGAGACCGACGTCGGCAACCTCTGCGACGCCCTCACCAAGGGGATCGAGAAAGTGATCTCGACGATCGGCATCCACGAGGTCCGCGGCTATGCCCGCCAGTTCTCCTCGATCGGGATCAAGCCGGAGCTGGCCGAGATCTTCCAGACCAAGGCCTTCGCCGCCTCGGCCAGGGGCGGCACCGGCTTCGCCGACCTCGACGAGGACACCAATGCTCGCGCCCGCGCTCTCAGCGGCGACGACGAGGCGGCCAAACCGGCGAAGACGTTCCGCTTCTACCCCAAGGTCTACAAGGCCGCGATCGCCACCGCCAACGGCAGTGGCTCCTACGAGGACTACTCGGAGAAAGTCCGCGAGCTGGAGAAGCAGAGCCCGATCTCGATGCGCCACATCATGGGCCTGAAGGGCGACCGCGACCCGGTCGACCCGGCCGGCGTCGACGCCGGCATCGGCCACCACGACTACCCGATCGTAATCTCCTCGATGAGCTTCGGCTCGCAGTCCGAGCCGGCCTTCCGCGCCTACGCGGAGGCAGCCAAGGCGACCAACATCCTCTGCGTCAATGGCGAGGGTGGGGAGATCCGCGACATGTACGGCCACTACCGCAAGTGGCGCGGCCAGCAGGTCGCCTCGGGGCGCTTCGGCGTCTCGGCGGAGATGCTCAACTCCTCCTACCTGGCGGAGATCAAGATTGGCCAGGGCGCCAAGCCCGGCGAGGGGGGGCACCTACCCGGCAAGAAGGTCTCCGAGAAGGTCGCCGCCGCCCGTAACGCGGCTCCCGGCACCGACCTGATCTCGCCCTCCAACAACCACGACCTCTACTCGATCGAGGACCTGGCGGAGCTGATCGACGAGCTCAAGACCGTGAACCCGGACGTGCGCGTCTCGGTCAAGGTCCCGGTGGTGCCGAACATCGGCACGATCGGCCTCGGCATCGCCAAGGCGGGGGCGGACATCATCACCCTCTCCGGCTTCGAGGGCGGCACCGGCGCCGCCCGCCAGCACGCGCTGCGCCACGTCGGCCTGCCCTCGGACATCGGCACCCGCGCCGTGCACCGGGCGCTGATGGAGGCCGGCTTGCGCAACCGGGTCGAGATCTGGGCCGACGGCGGCTACCGCACCGGCCACGACATCGTCAAGCTCCACTGCCTCGGCGCCAACCGGGTCGGCTTCGGCACCCTGGCGATGGTCAGCCTCGGCTGCACGATCTGCCGCGGCTGCCAGCTCGACACCTGCCACGTCGGCATCGCGACGCAGATCGAGACG
>DATBXZ010000247.1:0-19036 GCA_036513995.1 Solirubrobacterales bacterium
AAGCACTCCGACTCGGTCGCCCGCTACGAGGAGTGGTTCTCGACCGCCCTGGCGATCGACGAGGACGGCGAGTGCTGCGGCGTCGTCACCCGCAACGTCGCCGACGGCTCGATGGAGCTGTTCCAGGCGAAGTCGGTGATCCTCGCCTGCGGTGGCAACGGCCAGGTCTGGAAGCCGACCACCAACGCCCTGATCTGCACCGGCGACGGCATCGCCATGGCCTACCGGGTCGGCGCCAAGCTGATGGACATGGAGATGATCCAGTACCACCCGACGACGCTGGCGGGCAAGGGCTTCCTGATTACCGAGGGCGCCCGCGGCGAGGGCGCCCACCTGCTCAACGCCAACGGCGAGCGCTTCATGGAGAAGTACGCGCCGAACAAGATGGAGCTGGCCTCGCGCGACGTCGTCTCCCGGGCCGAGCAGACCGAGATCAACGAGGGCCGCGGCTTCCCCGACGGCACCGTCGCCCTCGACATCACCGTGGTCCCGAAAAAGCGCGTGCACGAGGCGCTGCGGGAGATCGTCCTCGTCGGCCGCGACTTCGCCGGCGTCGACATCACCCGCGAACCGATCCACATCAAGCCCGGCAACCACTACACGATGGGCGGGGTCAAGACCGACGTCGACGGCCGCACCGACATCCCCGGCCTCTACTCGGCCGGCGAGACCGCCTGCGTCTCCGTCCACGGCGGCAACCGGCTCGGCGCCAACTCGCTGCTCGACACGCTGATCTTCGGCCGCCGCTCCGGCGCCGACGCCGCCGCCCGAGCCAAGCGGATCGAGGGCTCGCGGCCCTCGCGCCAGGTGCTGGAGCAGGAGGACGCGATGATCGCCGACATCAACTCGCGCGAGAAGGGCTCCGGCCGCCGCGTCTCCGAGATCAAGCTCGAGCTGGGCCAGACGATGGACGCCAAGGTCGCCGTCTTCCGCGACGAGGCCGGGATCCAGGAAGCGCTGGAGATCGTCAAGCGCCTCAAGGAGGAGGCCAAGTCCGCCTACATCGACGACCACGGCAGTGTCTTCAACCAGGACCTGCTGGGGGCGATCGAGCTCGGCTACATGCTCGACAACGCCGAGTGCACCTGCGTCGCCGCGCTCGAGCGCAAGGAGAGCCGCGGCGCCCAGTACCGGACCGACTTCCCCGAGCGCAACGACGAGGAGTGGCTCAAACACATCGACCTCGAGCAGACCGACGACGGGCCCGAGATCTCATACTCCGAGGTGACCATCACCCAGTGGGAACCGGAAGCGAGGACTTACTGATGGCCGACTACACGATCAAAGTCCGCAGGTTCCAGCCCGAGAGCGGCGAGGGGCCGTACTGGGAGCAGTTCGACGTCGAGCTCGAGCCCTCGCTCTCCGTCCTCGACGCCCTGCTGCAGGCCAAGGATCGCGAGGACGGCTCGTTGGCCGTGCGCTGCTCCTGCCGCGCCGCGATCTGCGGCTCCTGCGGGATGAAGATCAACGGCCAGTCCGGGCTCGGCTGCAAGACCCAGATCGGCGAGGCCCAGGAAAGAGCGGACAAGGTGGCGAGCGCCGTCGGCGGCGACGCGCAGGACAACACGATCGTGATCGAGCCGATGGGCAACATGCCGGTGATCAAGGACCTGGTCACCGACATGGAGTCGACCCACTGGACCAAGATCCGCCGCGTCACCCCCTGGCTCCTCCCTCACGGCGAGCCACCCGAGCGCGAGTACATCGTCGAGCCGGAGTCGATGCTGGACATCACCCAGTCGATGGCCTGCATCCAGTGCGGCGCCTGCGTCTCCTCCTGCCTCTCGATGGAAGCCGACCCCGAGTTCATCGGCCCGGCGGCGCTGGCCAAGGCCTACCGCTTCGTCGGCGACCCGCGCGACGCCGAGACGGTCGAGCGCCTGCACGACCTGGCCGAGGACCCGCACGGGATCTACGACTGCACCCACTGCTTCAGCTGCGTCGACGCCTGCCCCAAGGACGTGGCACCGATGGACCAGATCATGCGCCTGCGCCGCAAGGCCGGCGAAGAGGGGATCGAGGATCCCAACAGCGGCCACGACCACGAGATGGCCTTCGTCAAGATCATCGAGAAGAAGGGCACCCTGGACGAGTCGCTGCTGCTGCAGGAGTCCTTCGCCCCGGGCGTCAAAGGCAAGCTGAAACCGAGCAAACGGGCGATCAAGGAAATGCTGGCCTCGATCCCGACGGCGATCCGCGGCATCAGGACCGGCAAGATGCGCTCGCTGCCGAAGCTGATCCCCGGCGTCCACCACAAGCTCCCGGACGGCGCCCAGGACGAGGTCCAGGCGATCTACAAGCACGCCGAGGAGCACAACGAGGAATTCAACCTGTACATCAAGGGCGACGAGGGCGAGCTGGCCGAGCTGGAGGCGGAGGACGCCGTCACCGAGACCGCCGCCGCCCCATCCAGCGAGGAGGGTCCGCAGTGAGCGAGAAGATCAAGGTCGCCTACTGGCCCGGCTGCGTCTCCCGCGGCTTCACTCCGGAGCTGCACGGCTCGATGGCGCTGGTCGCCGAGAAGCTCGAGATCGAGCTGGTCACGCTCGACCGTGCCAACTGCTGCGGCGCCGGCGTCATCGCCGAGCACAACCAGGAGCTGGCCGACACGCTCAACGCCCGCACCTTCGCGCTCGCCCAGGAGACCGGGCTCTCGATGATGAACATCTGCTCGACCTGCCAGGGCGCCCAGTCGGAGTGCCAGCAGCGGCTCGACGCCGATTCCACCTATCGCGCCCACGTCAACGAGGCGCTCTCGGGCCAGGGCCTGGCCTACGAGAAGGACAAGGACGGCTTCACCAACAAGAACTTCCTCTGGCTGCTGGTCGAGGACTACGGGCTGGACAGGCTCGCCGCCCAGGTCAAGCGGCCCCTCTCCGGCCTCAAGGTCGGCCCCTTCTACGGCTGCTACATCGTCCGCCCCAAGGAGCGCCTCGGCTACGCCGAGTTTCCCGACCGCGACATCTACCTGGAGAAGGTGATCCAGGCGCTCGGCGGCGAGGTCGTCGAGTACGACGGCGCCCGCAAATGCTGTGGCTTCCCGGTGATCACGATGAACCGCGAGACCTCGCTGAAGCAGGCCGGCACCCACGTCGGCGACGCGATCGACGCCGGCGCCGACTGCCTCGTCACCCCCTGCCCCCTCTGCCACCTCAACCTCGACATGCAGCAGCCGGAGGCGGCCAAGGTCGTTAACCGCGACCTTGGCCTCGCCGTCCTGCATCTCCCCCAGCTGGTCGGACTGGCGCTCGGCGCCGAGCCGAAGGAGCTGGGCATGAGCAAGCACATCGCCTCGACCGGCTGGGTCGAGGAGCGCCTCGCCGCCGTCCCCGCCTGAACAGCGCATAGCCTGGGGCGATCGCGCCCCTCTTCCTCCCACTCGCCTCCGCCAGCGACACCGCGGGGGTCCTCACCGACCTGTTCGTGGTCCTGGTCGCGGCCAAGCTCGGCGACGAGATCTTCAAGCGGATCGGGCAGCCGGCGATCGTCGGCGAGATCCTCGGCGGGGTGCTGATCGGGCCCTCGGTGCTGGGCCTGGTCGAGGTCAACGAGGTGCTGCGGGTCTTCTCCGAGCTCGGCGTCGTCTTCCTGCTCTTCTGGGTCGGGTTGGAGACGCGGCTCTCGGAGATGCGCGCGGTCGGGCGGATTGCCGTCACCGTCGGCAGCGCCGGCGTCGTCCTTCCCTTCCTGGCCGGGATCGGCCTGGGGCTGGCGCTGGGCGAAAGCACCGAAACCAGCGTCTTCCTCGGCGCCGCCCTGGCGGCGACCAGCGCCGGCATCACCGCGGCCACCTTCCTCGACCTCGGCCTCGCCCGCAGCCGCGCCGCCCGCACCGTGCTCGGCGCCGCCGTCGTCGACGACATCCTCGCCCTGATCCTGCTCTCGGTCGCGGTCGGGATGGCCGCCGACGGCGGCGTCGACGCCGGCAAGATCGCTCTGGCGCTGGCGGTCGCGGTGGCCTTCGTCGCCTTCGTGGCCCTGGGCGGGACCCAGCTGCTGCAGCGCCGCCCGCAGCTGCTGCACGCGCCGCGTTTCGCCGACTCGCCGCTGCTGCCGGCGGTGATCCTCTGCCTCGGCCTCGCCGCCTTCGCCGCCCAGATCGGCCTGGCGGCGCTGATCGGCGCCTTCCTGGCGGGGATGATCGTCGCCGAGACCAAGGACCAGAGCTCGATCGAGCAGGAAGTCAAGCCCCTCTACGCCTTCTTCCCGCCCTTCTTCTTCGCCTTCATCGGCATCGAGCTCAGCCTCGACTCCCTGTTCAGCGTCCACGCCCTGCTGCTGCTGGCGGCGGTGACCGCGCTGGCGGTGGTGACCAAGCTGATCCCCGGCTACCTCGGGGCGCGCGGGCTGGGCCGCGGCGAAGCCTCGATCGTCGGCGTCGGCATGATCCCGCGCGGCGAGGTGGGGATCGTCGTCGCCTCGATCGGGGCGGCCGAGGGCGTCGTCGACGCCGAGCTGTTCGCGGTCGTGGTTGGGATGTCGGTCCTGACCACGCTCGTCGCCCCTTTCGTGCTGCGGCGCCTCAGTCGAAGCGGAGCAGACCGCGCTCGACCAGGAGCTCGGCGAGCTGCACGGTGTTCGTAGCGGCGCCCTTGCGGAGGTTGTCGGAGACGATCCAGAGGTCGAGGGCACGCTCGTTGCCGGGGTCGCGGCGGATGCGGCCGACGAAGACGTCGTCCTTGCCGGCGGCCTCGAGGGCCATCGGGTAGCGGCCGGCGGCGGGGTCGTCGACGACGGTCACGCCGGGGGCGGCGGCCAGCAGCTCGCGGGCCCGCTCCGGGCTCAGCGGCTGCCTGGTCTCGACGTTGACGGCCTCCGAATGGCCGCTGACGACCGGCACCCGCACGCAGGTGGCGCTGACCCGGATCTCCCCGTCGCCGAGGATCTTGCGGGTCTCGTTGATCAGCTTGCGCTCCTCGTCGGTGTGGTCGTCGCCGGCGGCGAAGCTGCCGGCCTGGGCGAGGGCGTTGAAGGCGATCGGGTGGGGATAGACGCTCGCCACCGGCTCCTCTCCGTCGAGGACGGCGCGCGACTGGCCGAGCAGCTCGTCGATCGCCGCCTTGCCGGTGCCGGAGACGGCCTGGTAGGTGGAGATCACCAGGCGCTCGATCCCAGCCTCGTCGAACAGCGGCTTCAGCGCCACGACCATCTGCATGGTCGAGCAGTTGGGGTTGGCGACGATCCCGTTGTGAGCGTCGAGCGCCTCGGGGTTGACCTCGGCGACGACCAGCGGCACGTCGTCGTGCATGCGCCAGTAGCTGGTGTTGTCGACGACGACGGCGCCGGCTGCGACCAGGCGCGGCGTCCACTCGGCGCTGATCGCGCCGCCGGCCGAGGAGAGGACGACGTCGAGGCCCCGGATCGAGTCCTCGCTGAGCTCGCGGCAGGCCAGGGTCGAGCCGTTCCACTCCAGCTCGCGCCCGGCGGAGCGGGCGGAGGCGAAGGGGACGACCTCGGAAGCCGGGAACTCGCGAGCGGCGAGCAGCTCGAGGATCGTCGTCCCGACCAGCCCGGTCGCGCCCACGACTCCGACTCTGTAACCGTCGCCCGCCATCGCCCGATTATGACGGCGGCTCAGCCGGCGACCGTGGGCCGGTGCTCGGGACCGGTGGGGTCCTCGGGGCGAATCGCGTCGGCGCCCAGCTCGAAGGTGCTGTGCAGGGCCTTGACCGCGTCGGGAACGCGATCGGCGGCGATGACGCACGAGATCTTGATCGGCGAGGTCGAGATCATCTCGATGTTGATCCGTTCGGCCCCCAGCACCTCGAAGACCTTGGCGGCGACGCCCGGATGCGAGCGCATACCGGCGCCGACGATCGAGACCTTGCCGATCTGCTCGTCGGTGCGGACCTTGAGCGAGACGTCGCCCAGCGCGGCGATCGTGTCCTTCGCCGTCGGCAGGTCGGCGCGGTCGACCGTGAAGGAGAGGTCGGCCAGCTGGTCGCCCCCGACCGGCTCGTTCTGGATGATCACGTCGACGTTGACGTTGGCGTCGGCCAGTGCCTGGAAGATGCGGCCGGCGACGCCGGGCTCGTCGCGGACGCCGGTCAGCGTCACGCGGGCCTCCGCGTTGGAGTGGGTCACGGCGGTTACGAAAGGTTGCTCCACGGTCTCTTCCTCGGCAACCACGAGGGTACCGGGGCCGTCCTCGAAGCTGCTGCGGCAGTGGATGCGGACGCCGTGGTTGCGCGCGTACTCGACCGAGCGCAGCTGCAGGACCCCGGCTCCCGAGGCCGACATCTCGAGCATCTCCTCGAAGGAGATGCGGGGGAGCTTGCGGGCGTCGGGGACGAGCCGGGGGTCGGCGCTGAAGACGCCGGCGACGTCGGTGTAGATCTCGCAGACGCTGGCGTCGAGCGCCGCCGCCAGGGCGACGGCCGTGGTGTCGGAGCCGCCGCGGCCGAGCGTGGTGACGTCGCGGCTGTCGGTGGAGACGCCCTGGAAGCCGGCGACGAGGACGATCCGGTCCTCCTCCAGCGCCTCCTTGATGCGGTTGGCGCGGACGTCGACGATTCGCGCCTTCGTATGGAAGGAGTCGGTGACGATGCCGGCCTGCGAGCCGGTCAGCGAGATCGCCTCGTGGCCCATGTCGTGGATCGCCATCGCGCAGAGCGCGCAGGAGATCCGCTCTCCGGTCGAGAGCAGCATGTCCATCTCCCGCGCGACCGGCCGCGCGGAGATCTCCCGCGCCTGGCTGACCAGTTCGTCGGTCGTCTTGCCCCGGGCCGAGAGCACGGCGACGACGCGGTGGCCGGCGTCGCGGGCGGCGACGATGCGGCCGGCCGCGCGCTTGATCTGCTCGGCGCCGGCCACCGAGGTGCCGCCGAACTTCATTACGACGATGTCGGAGTCCGCCCCGCTCATGCCTATCTGAGGATAGTCGGCGCCTAAAGCTGTGGTCAGGTACGCCGATAACCACATGCGTGGAGCCAAATACGAGCAATCTGCCGGTGACGAGCACGGTCCAGGACACCTCCGTCCAGACCGAGCGGCTGCTCGTCGCCTCCCGCCTCGCCACCGACCTTGCCAGGGCCCACGAGGTCGCGGCCGTCGCCGGGGTCGCGGTGCGGCTCCTGCACGAGTCCTTCGACTACTACCTCGCCGTCGTCCAGCGCCTCGACGGCGACGGCTCGCTGCGGGTTGTCGCCGGCGCCGGCCCGCTGGCCGAGGAATTCACCGACTTCCTCGCCCAGGAGCAGCCGGTCGAGGTCGGCGTCAACGGTCGCGTCGCCCGCAGCGGCCGCGCGGCGATGGTCAACGACACCAGGCTCGACTCCGACTACCTGACCCGCAACCCGCGCACCGACCCCGGCTCGGAGCTCTCGCTGCCGATCTCGGTCGCCGGCTCGATCTGGGGCGTGATGAACCTCGAGCAGGAGGAGCCGGGCGCCTTCACCGAGGAGGACCTGCTGCTGGCCCACGTCGTCGCCAGCCAGGTCGGCGCGGCGATCCATCGCTGCCAGCTGGTCGAGGAACTGGAGGGAGCCTTCCTCACCACCGTCGGCGTCCTCGCCGACGCGGTCGAGCTGCAGGACGCCTACACCGCCGACCACGCCAACGAGGTCGCCGACCTGGCGGCGGCCGTCGGCAAGCGGATGGGCATCGGCGGCGCCGAGCTGGACCGGCTCCGTTACGGCGCCCTCCTCCACGACGTCGGCAAGATCGGCATCCCCGGCGAGATCCTGCGCAAGCCGGGCCCGCTGAGCGCCGCGGAGCGTGGGCGGATGGACGAGCACACGGCGATCGGCGCCCGCATGCTCGAGCGCATCCCCTTCCTCGCCCCGGTCGCGCCGCTCGTCCGCTCCGCCCACGAGCGCCATGACGGCGGCGGCTACCCCGACGGCCTGGCCGGGCTCGAGATCCCCCGCGGGGCGATGATCATCGCCACCTGCGACGCCTTCCACGCGATGACCTCCAACCGCACCTACCGGCAAGCGATCCCCCGCGAGGACGCCGTCCGCGAGCTGGAAGCACACGCCGGCACCCAGTTCGATCCCCTGGTCGTGGCGGCGCTGATCGCCGAGCTGGACGCCTAGGAGCCACCGCCGAGATTGCCGAGCATCGCCTGTTCGGCCATGCGGATCAGGCCGAGGCCGCTGTGGGGGCGCATGTCGCTGCTGCGAACGCGGACGTGGGAGCCGTGCGGGCCGATTACCTCGACGATCGTGCAGACGTCGCCGATTTCGCAGTCGTCGCCGTAGTCGTCCTCGATCGCTTCCATCTGCTCGGCCACCACCCGGCCGATCTTGCTCTGGTCGAGCGCCATCGTCGTCCTCCTGTCCGTGAGTTTGGTCGTGAAAGGGCGGGATAGTGACTGTATGTGACCGCAATCACATCTGCAGATATATCGGAGCGATATATATTGCGGCTATGGAGCAGCTGAGCGCCACCGCCTACGTGATCCTCGGGATGATCCGCGGCGCCCCCAAGTCCGGCTATGAGATCAAGGCCGTCGTCGACGAGACGACGCGCTTCTTCTGGGCGGCCAGCTACGGGCAGATCTATCCGGAGCTGAAACGGCTCACCGAGGCGGGGCTGGTCAAGGGCGTCGACTCCCCCACCGGCGGCCGCAAACGGACCGTCTACGAGATCACCGCCGACGGCGAGGAGGAGCTGAAGGCCTGGCTGCGGCAGCCTCCAACCACCTACGAGATGCGCGAGGAGGGGCTGCTGAAGCTCTTCTTCGCCAACGCCCTGCCACGCGAGGAGGCAGTCGAGATCCTGCGGGCGATGCGCGACTACCGCCGCTCTGTCCATGAGCAGCTCGTCGCCATGGAGCCGATGGCGGCGGCCAAGCCGGACCCGTTCCCGTTGATGGTCCTGCGGGGCGGCATCGAGTTCACCGAGTGGTTTGCCGACTGGTGCGAGCGGATGGAGGCACAGATCCTCGAGTCCGCTCCCGAGAAAAGGAGCAACTGATGTTCGACTCTCTCGCCCGCCTCGCCGACGGCAAGGCCCGCCGCGTCGGCCTCGTCGCGATCGTCTTCTTCGTCCTCGCCGGGGCGAT
Source organism: Solirubrobacterales bacterium (assembly GCA_036513995.1). Classification (GTDB taxonomy): domain Bacteria; phylum Actinomycetota; class Thermoleophilia; order Solirubrobacterales; family 70-9; genus VAYN01. Next base: position 9,008 of record DATBXZ010000247.1, read on the forward strand.
CGGCGGCGGCGTCGCCAGCCGCCTCAACCCCTACTCGGCCGACGACCCCGCGACCGAGACGGTGAAGGCGCGCAACCAGCTCCAGGACGCGGGGCTGCGGGTGCCGGCGGTGGTCGCCGTGGTCGAGAACGCGCCGGTCGCCAAGGCCTCCAGCCGGGCTCGCGTGGAGACACTCGAGCGCGGCGTTCGGCGTCGCGCCGACGTCGCCTCGGTAACCGGCTACTACGACACCCACTCCCCCGCCTTCGTCTCCCGTGACGGCAACGCGACCTACTTCGCCGTGGCTCTGAAGCCGACCGACAACAAGAAGGTGCAGGAAATCGGCGCCGACATCGCCGACCAGCTCTCCACCCACGCCGGCGTGGTCGTCGGCGGCTTCGCGGTCGCCCAGGAGCAGGTCAACAAGCAGGTCGAAGACGACCTGCGGATGGCGGAGATCATCGCCTTCCCGCTTCTGTTCCTGCTCTCGCTGCTCTTCTTCCGCAGCCTGGTGGCGGCGGTGCTGCCGTTGATGATCGGCGGCCTGGCGATCGTCGGCACCTTCCTGATCCTCCGGGTCGCCAGCGAATTCGGCTCGATCTCGGTCTTCGCCCTCAACCTGACCACGGCGCTGGGATTGGGCCTGGCGATCGACTACAGCCTCTTCATCGTCTCCCGCTACCGCGAGGAGATCGCCAAGGACGGACCGGGCCTGGCGGCGATGCGACGGGTGATGGCGACGGCGGGGCGCACCGTCTTCTTCTCCTCGCTGACCGTCGCCGCGGCCCTGGCCTCGCTGCTGGTCTTCCCGCAGAGCTTCCTCTACTCGATGGGACTCGGCGGGGCGCTGGTCGTGCTTCTGGCGGCGGCGGTCGCCCTGACCGTCCTGCCGGCGGTCCTGACCATGCTCGGTTCGCGGGTCAACGCCGGCGCACCGCGCTTCCTGCGACGCCAGGCCGAAGCCGACGCAAGGCCCGACGAGAACGGCTTCTGGTACCGCCTCTCCCGCTTCGTGATGCGGCGACCGGTCCCGGTGGCGACGCTCAGCGCACTGCTGCTGATCGTCCTCGGCCTGCCCTTCTTCGGGATCAAGTTCGACACCGTCGACCCCTCGGTGCTGCCGAAGTCGGCCAGCGCGCGGCAGACCTACGACACCATCAACGACCGCTTCCCGCCCTACCAGGAAACGCCGATCTGGATCGACTTCGAAGGCGGCGGCCCGGCGGCGGCCTCGTCGATGGCCGCCAGCGTCAGGCGGGTTCCCGGGGTCGCCGAAGTGCTGCCGCCCCAGCGTCTGCGCGGCGGCGTCATCGCGATCTCGGCGATCTCGGCCCACCCCTTCAACTCGGACGCCAGCCAGGCGACGGTGAAGCTGATCCGGGCGCTGCCGACGCCGCCCGGGACGACCGCCCTGGTCGGCGGCGCCACCGCCGACTTCGTCGACCTGCAGGCCAGCATCGTCAGCCACCTGCCGATCGCCCTGGCGATCGTCATCCTCGCGACCCTGGTCATCCTCTTCCTGATGACCGGCTCGGTGATCCTGCCGATCAAGTCGCTGATCATGAACTTCCTCAACCTCAGCGCCGTCTTCGGTCTGCTGGTGCTGATCTTCCAGGACGGCCGGCTGGAGGGGTTCCTCGACTACACCAGCCCGGGGGCGATCGAGCAGACGATGCCGATCCTGCTCTTCGCGGTCGCCTTCGGCCTCTCCACCGACTACGCGGTCTTCCTCCTCTCGCGGATCAAGGAGGCGCGCGACAATGGCGCCTCCGACTCCGAGTGCGTGGCGATCGGGCTCGAGCGGACCGGGCGGATCGTCACCGCCGCCGCCCTGATGTTCGCGGTGGCGATGCTCGCCTTCGCCACCTCGCAGATCATCTTTATCAAGGAGAACGGGGTCGGCACGGCGCTGGCGGTGCTGATCGACGCCAGTATCGTCCGCGCCCTCCTGGTCCCCTCGTTGATGGAGCTGCTCGGCAAGTGGAACTGGTGGGCGCCGGCACCGCTGCGGCGCCTGCACGACCGCTTCGGGATCGGCGAGCAGGCGGCACCGGTGACCAGCCCCGAGCCGGAGGGCGCGTGAGCGCGGAGGGCAACGGCGTTTCGCTACCCGGGTTCGAGGCCGACACCGCCGTCGAGGACCTCGGCGGCGGCCACTTCGCGGCGGCGATGAGCGAGCGCTGGTGGGTCGGCAAAGGCCCCAACGGCGGCTACGTCGCGGCCGTGATCCTGCGGGCGATCCAGGCCAGCGCCAGCGCCGAGCGGGCGCCGCGCTCGCTCACCGTCCACTTCCAGCGGGCGCCGCTCGCCGGGCCGGTCGAGATCGCCGTCGAGGTCGTGCGCGAGGGCGGCCGGGTGACCTTCCTCGCGGCGCGGATGACGCAGGACGGCAAGGTGCAGGCGACCGCGCAGGCGGTGCTCTCGGAGAACTGGGGCGAGGGCGGCTTCTCGGAACTGACGATGCCCGACGCGGGCGAGCCCGGGGAGCTGCACACGATCGACCCCGAGGCCGAGGACAGCCGGCCGAACATGCTGCAGAACTACCGCCTCCGCCCTGCCCTCGGCGAGCCCGCCTTCTCTGGCGGCGCCGCCCGCACCGGCGCCTGGATCCGCACCCGCGAGCCGTGCCTGCTCGACGCGCCACTGGCGGCGGCCTTCCTCGACACCTGGTTCCCGGCTCCCTTCGTCCGCTTCGAGCGCCCGTTCGGGGCGCCGACGATCGACTACACCGTCCACTTCCGCTCGCCGCTGCCGCCCCCGGGGGCCGCGCCGGAGGATCCCTACCTGATCGCCTTCAGGTCGAATATCGCCCGCCACGGCTTCTTCGAGGAAGACGGCGAGCTCTGGTCCGCGGACGGGACCCTGCTGGCGCAGTCGAGGCAGCTGGCGCTGCTGCTCGACGTTTCGTAGTTGTAGATGGTGCTGTCGAAGGGGGTCAGCGCGATTTCGCCGGCGTAGCCGATTCGTTCGAGTTCGAACAGTTCCTCGATGCTGAGCAGCAGCGAGTAGTGGTTGAAGTAGGCCGTTTCGTTCTTGCTGCCGGGAGCGACGAAGGGCGAGAGCAGGAGCAGGCCGACGCGACCGCCGCCGCCGCTTGGTTTGACCGGGCCGGCGGCGACTTCGGTGGTCGCTTCGGCGGGAATGTTCGGGTAGGCCGGGGCGATGCAGCAGGAGCTGAGATCGGGAGTCGGCCCGGTCTGGCGCGCCTGCGCGGAGGTGATCGCGATCAGCCCCCCTTCCTTGTAGGCGGGCGAGGCTTCGATCGCCGGCACCACCCGCTGCAGGAACGCTTCCGCAGCGAGGGGCCCGGACGGCTGCCCTTCTTCGCACGGCAGTTCGCCGCCGTCGTGGCAGTCGTTGGGAACGATGTAGGAGAGCGCCGGCGTCTTCGTCGCCGTTTTCAGGTCGGGCGCGAGCTGTTCGAGGCTGACGTCGTTCTTCGCGCATTCGGGGCTGTCCAGCAGCGAGTGGAAGTAGACGACCGGGTCCTGCGCACCTTCCTCGCGCACGCAGGGGGTGGTGCGATCCTCGACGTAGGCCTTCCACTTCAGCTTCTTTTCGGTCAGCTGGCCCGGCAGCGTCGCGGTTTCCTTCGGGTACACGCAGCCGCTGCCTTCGACCTGCCCGGCGAGGGAGAGCGTGCCGGGGACGATGTCGGTGTAGTTGGGACAGTCGACCGCCGTTTCGGCGGTCGGGCCCTGGCCGCTGAGCAGTGCGACCTGGTTGGCGAGGTCGCCCTTCGTCACCGCGTAGTAGTTGCTCAACAGCTCGCCTTTTTCGGTCAGCGTCTTCGCCAGGTAGGGGGCCGTCGAGCTGGCGCCGAAGGTTTCTTCGTAGCCGTTTTCGCCCAGCACGATCAGGAACACGTGCTTGATCGGCGGCAGGGCTTCTTCTTCCAGTTCCGGCTGCAGCACGGGTTCTTCCGGTTTTTCGGCAGGCGGTTCTTCGGTGGCGGGTTCTTCGGCTGCCGGGACGCTGGACGTGGTGGCCGGCAGCACCGGTTCGGGTTCTGCGGCTTCGACCGGGGCCGCGGCCAGGGGTTCGGCCGCTGCTTCCGGCGCGGCGGGCGGTGGCGGCGAGACTTCCAGCAGGATCGACCGCAGGCCGGCGCTCTGCGCGAGCTGGCTGGTGGCGGAGCCGAGGAAGACGCCGAAGACGAGCATCGCCATCACCGCCACGGCGGCGACCCGCGGGGTCGGCATGAAGCCCGGTCTCGAGGCCGGCTCCGCCGGGTCCGCGGCCGGTGGCTCCTCCTCGCCGCGGTCGCGGTGAGACAGCGAGGCCAGCTGTGCGGCGACCGGCGGCGGCAGCGGTCCGCGGCGCGTACCGCACTGCAGGCAGTAGCGCTGATCGCCCGAGAACGCCGTCCCACAGCTGGAGCAGCTGGCGGTGCCCGCGGGGCCGCGAGTGTCGTCTTTATCGATGGCCACGCTTCGAGCCGAGTATCGCGCCCTCTCGTTACCGACTTGTGAAGATTTGGATTCCCACCACCGGTTAGGACGGGCCTTTTCTTCACAACTCTTAAACAACTGTGGCCTGGGGTCGCCCTGAAGATGAAAAGGTGACTGTCGGCCCCGACCAAGGCGCGCGGGCCGTGCCCGGTGGAGAGCCCGCACCCGGGCCCGCGCCACTCGAGCCTCCGACTCAGCCGCTGCAGCCGGCGCTGGCGCCCCCTGGCGCCGTGCCGTCGCCGGCCTCGCCGACAGCCGCGGTCCCGGGCTCGATGGTCGCCGCCAGCGGCGACCAGTGCCCCACCTGCGGATCGCACATGGCGGCCGACCAGCGCTACTGCCTGAACTGCGGCCACCGCCGCGGCGATCCCCGCCTCCCCTTCATGGACGCGGTGGTCTTCATGGACGCGGTCAACCGTCCACGCGACGCCGGGGCGCCACCCACGCCTCCCCCGTCGCAGCGTCCACGGATGTCCGCCAACGCCTCGCTGATCGCCGGGATCGCCACCCTGATCCTCGCGATCGGGGTCGGCGTCCTGATCGGGCGCTCGGGCGACAGCGGCTCTGCGCCGGTCGCCAACAACACCCCCCAGGTGATCAAGGTCGAAAACGGTGGTGGCGGCGCCAGCGAAGCCACGTCCGAAAGCTCCAAAGGCTCGAGCATCGGCGGCGGCAAGGCCGGTGGGAAGAACAAGCAGGCGGCAAGCCCCAAGCAGGTCGAAAAGGGCGCCGAAGAAGCTCAGGACGAAGTCCTGAAAACGAATCCCAACGTCAACCTGGCTCCCCCGACCCAGGAAATCGGCGGGAAGTGCGAAAAGGGCCAGGCGGGCTGCAGCGACAACGGTAAATTCGAAGGGAACTTCTTCGGCGAATGAAACTGAGACTGCCCCAACAGAAACGCGCATCGGCGACCCCTGTCGCCCCTCCGTCAGCGACCAAAGCCGCCCCGGACTCGGCGCTCAGCGCCGCCTACGGGCAGGAGTTCGTCGTCGACCTGCAGCGCCGCCGCGACCAGCTGGTGGCCCGGGTCGCCGAGCTGCAGTGGGACCTCGGCGGCCTCGTCTACGAAATGGCCGTCCGCAACAACATCCGCGTCGAGGTGATGGTCAAACGCGCCGTCGTCCTCCAGGACGCCGATGCCGAACTGAACGAGGTCGAACGGATCCTCCGCATGGAGGAGACCGGTACGGCCGGCTCCTGCCCGTCCTGCGGGGCGCCCCACAGCAGCGGCGCGACCTTCTGCTGGCAGTGCGGGAAACCTCTGCTCGAGCAGGTCTCGGGCGACGCGATCCTGCACCGCTAGCCGCTGCCGGGCAGCCTGGGGCGGCACTCAGCCGAAGCGGCCGGTGACGTAGTCGCGCGTGCGCGGGTCCCGGGGCTGGGAGAAGATCGTCTCGGTGTCGTCGAACTCGATCAGGGTCCCGACCGACTGGGCGTCGCTCGAGGACTCGAGGCTGAAGAAGGCGGTGCGGTCGGCCACCCGCGCCGCCTGCTGCATGTTGTGGGTGACGATGACGATCGTGAAGCGGCCTTTGAGGCTGTGCATCAACTCCTCGATCGCGCCGGTCGCGATCGGGTCTAGTGCCGAGGCGGGCTCGTCGAGCAGCAGCACGTCGGGCTCGATCGCGATCGCGCGGGCGATGCAGAGGCGCTGCTGCTGCCCGCCCGAGAGGCCGAGGGCGCTGTCCTTGAGCCGGTCTTTGACCTCGGTCCACAGCGCCGCGCCGCGCAACGCCTTCTCGACCCGTTCGTCGAGGTCCTGCTTGAGGCCGAGGTTGCGCGGGGCCCAGGCGATGTTGTCGTAGATCGACTTCGGGAAGGGGTTCGGTTTCTGGAAGACCATCCCGATCCGGCGGCGAACCTCGACCTGGTCGACGTTGCCGCCGTAGATGTCGTGCCCGTGGTAGAGGATCTGGCCCTCGATCCGGAAGCTGGCAACGGAGTCGTTCATGCGGTTGAGGCTGCGCAGGAAGGTCGTCTTGCCGCAGCCCGAAGGGCCGATCAGCGCCGTGATCTCGCCCCGGCGGACCCCCAGCGAGACGCCGGTGAGGGCCTTTTTGCTGCCGTAGAAGACGGAGATGTCCTGAGCGTCGAAGACGATCTCCGGCGCGGCGAAACGGTGGCCGTACGTGTCGCCGCCGGCGGCGCCGGTCTGCGGCGGCGTCTCGCTCTGGATCCGAACCCGCCGGGTCGGGACGGCGGTGGGGTCGAGTCTCTGAATCGGGTCGCGGCTGTTCATGAGGCCATCTTTCTTTTGCTGCGGGCGAGCAGCGCTCGTGCCCCGAGGCTAGCGAAGAGGATGAAGGAGACCAGGATCAGCGCCAATCCCCAAGCCTGGGTGAAGCCTTCGGGATTGCCTTCTTCGGAGAGCGTGTAGATCTGCACCGGGACGTTCGGTAGTGCTTCGAACGGGTTGAAGGAGAATTTGGTGGTGTCGAAGACCGGGCTGGCGAGAAGCAGCGGCGCCGTCTCCCCCGCCGCGCGGGCGACCGCGAGCACGGTCGAGGTGAGGATCCCGCCCAGCGCCGACGGCAGGACCACTCCGAGCACCAAGCGCCAGCGGCTGACGCCGAGCGCGTCGGAGGCTTCGCGCATGCTGTGGGGAACCAGCAGCAGCACCTCGATGCTGCCGCGGGCGACCAGCGGCAGCATGATGATCGCCAGCGCCACCGAGCCGGCGAAGCCGGAGTTCTGCTTTTGAGGCTGGACGATCAGCCCGAAGACGAAGAGGGCGATGATGATCGAGGGCAACCCGTTCATCAGGTCCAGCGTCAGCCGGATCGGCCCGGCGAAGCGGTTGCTGGAGTACTCGGTGAGGAAGAGTGCGATCAGGACCCCCAGCGGCATCGCGATCACGGTCGCGATCGCGACGATGATGATCGTCCCGAGCAGCTCCGGCCCGACCCCGGTCGGTGCCGCCGTGAAGATGAAGTCGAGGCTGATCGCGCTGGCGCCACGGGCGACGACCGTGTAGACGACGATCGCCAGCACGGCGACGGCGAGCACGGCCGCGGTGGTGGCGCCGTACTCGGTCGCCTTGCTGAAGACCTGCCGCCGGCGCAGGTTGCCGGTCGGGGTCAGCGGCGCCGTCGGATCCGGGATGCCGCCGCTCATCTCGCCGTCGCTCCCCGGTAGCTGAAGCGCCTGCCGATCCACTGCGCGACCAGGTTCGAGATCAGCCCGATCACCAGCAGGATCACGCCGAGGTAGAAGAGCGATGCTTTGTGCAGTTCGGTCAGCGCCCCCGGGAACTGGTTGGCGATCCGCGCCGCCAGCGTGTCCCCCGTCTTGAACAGGGACGACTGGATTTCCCAGCCCGCGCCGATCACCTGGGCCACCGCGATCGCCTCGCCCAGGGCGCGGCCGAGCCCGAGCAACGAGGCGGCGATCACGCCGGAGGAGGTCGATGGCAGCACCACTCCGCGCACCACCTCCCAGCGCGTCGCCCCGAGCGCGCTGGCTCCGTCCTGGAGGTCCTTGGGGACGGCGAGGAAGAGGTCGCGCGAAATCGAGGCGATGATCGGGATCACCATGATCGTCAGGATCAGGCTCGCGGTGAAGACGCTCGCGCCGGTCGTTTCGGCGGCGCCGAAGATGGGGATGAAGCCCAGCGTGCTGTGCAGCCAGGGCTCGATGCTGGTGTGGACGAAGGGGGCCAGGACCAAGACTCCCCAGAAGCCGAGGATGACGCTCGGGATCGCCCCCAGCATCTCGACCAGCGGCGCGACCACGCCGCGGACTCCGGTCGGCGCCAGCAGGCTCAGGTAGAGGCCGATCGAGATCGCGATCGGGGCGCCGAGAAACAGCGCCAGGAAAGAGGTGACGAGGGTGCCGAAGAGCAACGAGCCGGCGCCGAATTCACCGAAGTTGGGCTGCCAGGTCGTGTGGACGAGGAAGCCCAGTCCGAACTTGTCTATGGACGGCATCGCCCCCTTGACGACCTGGTAGACGACCAGGACGATCACCGCTATGGCCAGCAGGGCCGCCGCCAGGCAGATGCCGTAGAGCAGCCGGTCGCCGATCCGGTCCGCTTTCTTGCGGCGAGCGCGGGCTCGAACGGCGCGGCTATCCGGGAGAGATGCGGGCGGGGCTGGGGTACTCATCGGGCCGCAGCGTAGAGGAGCGAACCTTACTTTCGGTGCCAGTTCTCAAATTTTCACAGAATTGAAACAACTCACAACTCCAGTAACAATTTTGTTACATCACCGATACAGGGTCTTTCACACGATTGAAACAAATCGGCGACGCTTTCCGGCAAACCTAAGCTCGGCCTGGGTCCCTTTCGCGAGATCCAGACAGCGAGATGCATCTAAAACGAGCTGAAAGGATCACCTTGATTCGCAACAGGTTGCTAGCACTCTTCATCACGGTGGCTGGATCGGTTGGAGGTATGGCAGCCGTGTCCACGGCAAGCGCCTCCGCCGCTGGCCTCACCGGCGCCGGGTCCACCCTGGTCGCTCCGCTGATGGCCAACTGGATCAACGGCTTCGAAATCAAAGAAGGCATCCCGGTCAAATACGGCGCCGTCGGCTCCGGAACCGGTATCGCCCAGATCACTGCCAGGACCGTCGACTTCGGCGCCTCCGACGCGCCGCTGACGCCGGAACAGGCGACTGCCTGCAACGGTTGCGTGCAGATCCCCTGGGCCCTGTCGGCCACGGGCGTCGGCATCAACATCCCCGGCCTCAAGAAAGTCAACCTGACCGGGAAGGTCCTCGCCGGCATCTACTTCGGCAAGATCACCAAGTGGAACGACCCGAAGATCAAGCAGATCAACCCGCAAGCCAAGCTTCCGGCCCTCACCATCACCCCGGTGTTCCGCAGCGACGGCTCCGGTGACACCTACGCGTTCACCAACTACCTCTCCAAGATCAGCCCGGCTTGGAAGAACGAAGTCGGCTACGCGACCTCGGTCGGCTTCAAAGCCGGCGTCGGTGCCAAAGGCAATGCCGGTGTCACCTCGACGGTCAGCAAGACGCCTGGTGCAATCGGCTATATCTCTGCCTCCTACCTGATCGCCGCCGGCCTCGGTGCCGCCGCCATTCAGAACAACGCCGGGAACTACGAGTTCCCGAACCTGAAGAACATCGAAAGCGCTGCCTCGACGGTGAAGAGCCTGCCGTCCAGCAACGCGATCAGCATCACGAACCCGCCGAAGAAGGCGACGGACGCTTACCCGATCTCGACCTTCACCTACGCGATCGTGCCCCACAACGCCCCTCAGAAGGGCTTCCTACAGCAGTTCCTCAACTACGACGTCACGATCGGCCAGCGGTACGGAGCGGCGCTTGACTTCGCGCCCCTCCCCAAGGTCGTGCTCAACGCTGCCAAAGCAGCGATCGGCTCGCTCTAAGCAGGTGTCGCGGGTGCCGCCTAGGCGAAAGCCTGGGCGGCACGGCGGCGCAGGTCGGCATTGAGCATGCCGGTGACCTGGCTGGGGCTCTCGCCGGCGGACGGGACGGCAGCGCCGATCAAGCCGCTAGCGCGGAAGCCGAAGAGCGGAGCGACGAAGCCGAGCTCACGGACCTTGCGGACCAAGCTGACCGCACCCTGGGTGTCGGCGCCGGGGCCGCAGAGGACGATCGCGGTCGGGTCGAGG
>DATBXZ010000248.1:0-7781 GCA_036513995.1 Solirubrobacterales bacterium
CGGTAGAGGATCGTCTCGACCTGGTCGTCGGCGGTATGGCCGGTGACGATCGTCGCGTCGCGCGCCTCGGCGAGCCGCGCCGCCGCGGCGTAGCGGACGTCGCGGGCCCAGGCCTGCAGGTTGCCGGGGCCCTCCGGCCGCCGCGGGCGCTCGATCTCCAGCTCCACCCCGAGGGACTCGCAGAGCTCGACGCACTGGCGCTCGTCCTCGTCGGAGTCGTCGCGCAGGCCGTAGTTGACGTGCAGGGCGGTCACCTCCGAGGGGCCGGCCCCCCGCACCGCGAGGTCGAGCATGCAAACCGAGTCCCGCCCCCCCGAGAGCATCGCCAGGACCGGGGTGCCGGGCGCTACCAGGCCCTCGGCAAGCACCCGCTCAAGCATCTGGTCGGCGTCCACCCGGTTGAGTCTAGGAGCGGGCGCTCAGTCGGCGGCGCGGACAACGAAGAGGTCGGTGGGCACCGGGAAGCCCTTGAGGCTGACCTGGCCGATCGCCTCCAGGCCGAGCTGCTCGCGCCCTTCGATCGCTTCGGCGACGCGGTCGGTGACCAGCACCTCACCGGCAAGAGCGCGGTTGACGACGCGGTGGGCGAGGTTGACCTGGCCGCCGAAGTAGTCGCCGTCGCGGTAGACCGCCTCGCCGCAGTGGATGCCGACCCGCGGCTGCGGGCGCTGGGGGAAGCGGCGCAGGAACTCGACCGCCCACTCGGTCAGCGAGGCGGCGTCGGGGGAGACGACCATCACCTCGTCGCCGATCGTCTTCACGATCGTCGCCTCGCGCGGCAGGGTCGACTCCACCGTCTCGACGAAGTTCTCGACCACGTCGAGCGCCTCCATGTCCCCCTCCTCCTCGGTGTAGCGGGTGAAGCCGGTGAGATCGATGAAGCAGAGGGTCGTGGTGACCTGGCCGAGCTCGATTTCGGCCGTGTTGGCGTCCAGTCCGGACTCCATGTGACCGACCACGTCCTGCTCGAGGAAGAAGCGCAGGTAGCGGGTGTGGAGATACTCGGTCAGCGGCGCCGCCAGCGGCAGGATGTCGGCCGCGAGGTCGCCCATCTCGGCCGCCATCTCCAGCTCCGGAACGGCGTCGCGGATCAGCGGTTCGTGGACGTAGAGGTGGAAGAGCCGGACCTCGGCATCGGCGATGCGACGCAACGACTGCACGTAGACGCGGACCAGCTGCAGGAAGGCGACGAGGGGGAAGCCGGCGGCGAGGACGCGGGCGCAGTGGCGCAGCGCCGCGGCGTCCTCCGGGCTGAGGTGGTGCTGCCGCGCCTTCGGCGTACCGAGGATGACCAGGATGCGCTCGATCAGCTCCGGCTCGAGGCCGGTTTCACGGGCGACCTTGGCGATCGAGACCGTCTCCTCGGTCTCCGAGAACAGCTCCTCGGCGAAGCCGAAGGCCAGGCGGCCCTCGCGGCCGGCCTCGCGCAGGTCCTCCAGCGAGTAGCCGCGCTCGCGCATTCGCGCGACGACGCGCGCCTGGGCAGCAGCGGTGGCGGTCCAGCGGCCGCGGCGAACCGGGAGGATCTTCTCCTCGGCCCAGCGTTTGAGGGTGCTGGCGGGGACCCCGGAGCGCCGCGTCGCCTCACTCAGCGATATGCGCTCGTCGGCCATGGAGCGAGGCTAGCCGGAGCGGGGGACCCGAAGCCTCTCGGTCAATGGCTAGGCTCGGCGTCCCGATGCCGGCCAGACTGCGCCCGACCGCCCCGATAGCCGCCGACGCGGTGCTCGTCGGCGACCCGGGGCGAGCGCTGACGCTGGCCCAGGCCCTGCTGGAGAAGCCGAAGATGAGCAACCACGCGCGCGGGCTCTGGGGCTACTCAGGCCTGACTCGAGCCGGGCACGAGCTCTCGATACAGGCGACCGGCATGGGCGGGCCGAGCGCGGCGCTGGTCCTCGCCGACCTGGCCGAGCTGGGGGTGCGGCGGGCGATCCGAGTCGGGACCTGTATCGCGATCGAGCCCGAGTCGGCCCCCGGCGACCTGCTGACGGTCTTCGAGGCTCGTCTCTGGAGCGGTGGCGGGACGGGGGCGGCGGTGCTGCCCAATCGGAGTCTGACCGCGCGACTGAGAAACGAGCTGGGACAGGCGACGCGCCCGGCCGTCGTCACCAGCCTCGACACCCTGCACCGGGGAGACCGGACCGAGCTGCCGCCCTACGGCGAGCAGGTCGACGCCGCAGACATGCAGACCGCGGCCCTCTTCTCCGCCGCCGCGACCCTGCGGCTGGCGCTCGCCGCAGTCCTCATCGTCGCTGAGAGCGCCGCCGGAGACCAGGCGGACGACGAGCGGCTCAAGAGCGCCGCAGAACTCGGGGGAGCGGCGGCAGTGGCAGCTCTCCAGAGCCGGTCTAACCCTTAAGTCGAGGCTTAGTCTTTGCTTTTTTTGGCCGGTTTCCTGGCTGTTTGACGGCGGATCGCCCCGAGCTCGCGGCTGAGGTCGTCGATCTGCTCCTCGACCTCCTCGAGTCGCTGCGAAAACGAGCGCAGCCGGCGCTCCAGGCGCTCCAAATCGGTCGCCGAGGAGAGGTTGAGGGCTCCCATCGCCGCCTGCTGGGCCTCGATCGCCTTCTCGCGGGCACCGAAGGCGGCAGAGATCGCGTTGTGGAGCGTGGGGTTGTCGATCAGCGCCTGCGCGATCTCGCCGATCGCCTGCTCACTGCGCGCGCGCAGACCGTCCTGCTCGTCTTGCTCGATGCTCACTCCGGCCGCCTTTCGCAGTTCATTGACATCAGCTTAACGAGCGCATCCGGCCCAGTTGAAACTCTCCTGGCTGCAGGGATGGCACTTATCTTGATTAAGTCGATCGTGTATGCAATCAATGTTGATTAAGGCCTTGTTGGGGGGCGGCTGGCGCCGTTGCGCCCCCCTGGTCAAACAAGTAGCCTCGAACCGCCTGAGGGGGAACGATACGGACGCAGTTTCCGCGATCCGTGGCAGCAGGCACCGAGGCGCAATGGGATGAGAGCCAAGATTGCACTGACAGTCGTATTCGCCAGCTTCCTGGTGCTGTCCGCCCTTGGCGTCGGCATGGCCGGCGCCGATCCGGTGGCCGAAGGCACGCCGACCGAACCCGCGCCGGCGACGACCACGACCGCGGTTCCCTCGCTGCAGGCACCGGCCTGCTCCAACGGCCTCGACGACGACGGCGACGGCCTGATCGACCTCGCCGATCCCGACTGCACCTCGCCGACCGGGACCAGCGAGGCGCCGGTGGCGCCGGGTACGGCAACCCCCGTCGCTCCCGTCCCCACCCCCGAAGCGCCGGCTCCCGCCGTCCCACATAAGGGAGGCGGTATCGAGCAGGGCGCCACGATCGACGGCAGCGAAGCCGCGGAAGACACCCGCGGCGGCGTCACCCACAACCAGAGCCTCGGCGACGCCAGCGGCGGTGCCGGCTCCGGCGGCGGCGTCAAGGCCCCGAGCGCGACTGGCGGCGGCGACCAGCCGCTGGCCGAAGGTCCCAACGGCGGCTCTCAGTTCGGCGCCGGCGGTGCCCCGACCACCGCCAACCCGACGACCACGATCGCGCCCTTCGGACCGGCGCCGATCGGCGTCCCCAACTTCGTCATCGACTCCTTCGAGATCCCGCCCTTCCTGCTGCCGATCTACCAGGCCTGCGGGACCGAATACGGGATTCCCTGGGAGGTGCTCGCCGCGATCAACAAAATCGAGACCGGCTTCGGCACCAACCTCAACGTCTCCAGCGCCGGCGCCGTCGGCTGGATGCAGTTCCTTCCCTCGAGCTGGGAAATGTACGGAGTCGATGCCAACGGGGACGGGCGCAAAGACCCCTACAACCCGGTCGACGCGATCTGCGCCGCCGCCAGCTACCTCAAGGCCGCCGGCGGCACCCACGATCTCTACAACGCGATCCTCGCCTACAACCACGCCGACTGGTACGCGCAGGAGGTGCTGCTCTATGCCCGCGCCTACGGCAAGCTGCCCTCCGACCTGGTCGGCTCGCTGACCGGGCTGACCGAGGGGGCGCACTTCCCGATCGCCGCCAACGCCCGCTACGCCGATGACATCTCGGCCCGGGCAGCCCTGAAGAACTCGACCAGCGACAGCCGGGTCTCCGGCAACGCGGCGGAAGTCATCTCCTCCTCGCCGACCCGGCGCGGGATCAACATCTTCTCCCACGCGGGGGCGCCGGTGGTCGCCGTCAACGACGGCATCATCCGCAAGCTCGGCAGCTCGCCGCGGCTCGGCAAGTTCCTCGTCCTCGAAGACACCTACGGCAACCGCTACACCTACGCCGAACTGGGCAAGGTCGTCCGCGACCATCGCTCGATCGTGATGCCGACCGGCCAGGAGCAGCGGCTCCCGGTCGAAAGCCAGGATCTGCGGCCGCGCCTGCGGGCGCTGCCGGGCCGGGCCAGCGCCGGAGAGGGCGAAGCCGCCACGACCGACAGCGCCAGCCCCGCCGCCAACGACGGCTCGCTGCGGGTCGGCTCGAAGGTGATCGCCGGCACCGTGCTGGCCCGGGTCGCCGCCGGCGGCGCCGGCGCCGACTCTCACATCAACTTCTCGATCCGGCCGGCCGGCAAGGGCGCCCCGCGGATCGACCCGAAGCCGATCCTCGACGGCTGGAAGCTGCTGGAGGCGACGGCGATCTACCGGGCCAAGGGCAAGAACCCGTTCACCTCCCGGCTCAGCGGCGCCGGCGTGCTGCTGCTCTCCAAGGAGGCGCTGGAGAAGCGGGTGCTGGCCGACGAAGGCCTCTCGATCTATCCCTGCGGCCGCGAAGACATCGCCACCGGCCAGATCGACCGCCGCGTCCTGGCGATGCTCGAGTACCTACGCTCGAAAGGCTTCGAACTGACGATCACCGCGCTGAAGTGCGGCCACAGCATCCTCACCACCTCCGGCAACGTCTCCGAGCACAGCACCGGCGACGCGGTCGACATCGCCGACATCAACGGCGTCCCCGTCACCGGCCATCAGGGCCCGGGGACGCTGGCCGACGAACTGATCCGCGACGTGCTGGCGCTGCAGGGCACGATGCATCCGCACCAGGTGATCTCGCTCGAGGACCTGCCCGGCGAAACCAGCTTCGCGCTGCCCGACCACTACGACCACGTCCACGTCGGCTATTACGCGACCGAAAGCGACAACCCGCTCGAAACGCAGTTCTCGGCTCTGCTGAAGCCGGACCAGTGGCAACGCCTGATCAGCCGCCTCGGCCAGATCGAAAACCCCGAAGTGCCGATCAAGCCCTCTCGGTTCTCGGTGCCGGACAAGAAGCAGAGCGGCGCCAGCGGCGCCGGCGAAGACTAAGCCGACCACTCCGCACCAGACCCGACGGGGCGTTCGGCATAGCCCCGCCCAGACCGGGAGAATCTCCGCTTCCGTGGCCAAGCTATTCGGATTCGCGCAACTCGACTTCGCCGGCCCCCTGCCGCTGGCCGACGGCCGCTACCTCGCCCGCGGCGACGCCGGCGAGGAGAGCGTGCTCGTGGTGCGGACGCTGGGAGCGCCGCCGCCTCCGGCCCGGCGCCGGCGCCGGTCGCGGCAGGCGGAACCCGGTGCCGAGCCCTCTCTCCTGCCTCTCGCCCGGGTCACCGCGGTGCGGGCCTTCGCTCCGTTCGAGAGCGAGGAGGACGCCGCCGGCTGGCTCGACGGGGCGACGGAGGCCGAGGACACCGCCGATGCCCTCGTCGCCGACGGGGTGGCCCTGCTCAACCGCGCCCTGCACGTGCACAGCGTCGCCGGCGCCGACCCCAAGGCCCACGAACTGACGCCGGAGCGGGCGGTGGCGGTGAGGATCGGCTACGGCGACGGCGAGGAGGTCGCCGACGGCCACTTCAGCGACGCTCGCGAGGTCGACGTCTGGGCCAGCGGCGCCTCGCGACGGAAGCAACGGCAGGAGGATCTGCGCCCGCAGGAACGGGTCGCGGCCGTACTCGGCGGCCGCGAGCGGATCGACGTCTGCGAGACGCTGCTACTGCGCGCTCGGGCCGACCTCGACGCCGGCCGGAACCGGGAGGCGGCGCTGCAGCTGCGCGTTGGCCTCGAGGCACTGCTGGTCGAGCTGAAGGGAGCGCTTGCCGATCCCGACCACGACGAGGACATGGGTGTGTTGAGCGGTCGCCGTACGGAGGTCGGCGATGCCGCCAACGTGGCCCTGCACGCCGAGCTGAGCGCCGAGCAACGACACCAGGTCCAGGAGCTGCTCGAGATCTGCGAACGCGTGCTGCGGCGCCGGCGCATTCTCCGCGGCTAAAGCATCCATGCTCGACTTCGATGACTAACTCTCAAGTTGAGGGTTAGACTTAGAGAACGAGCTGGCGGGCGATCGTGCGATCGAGCAGCGAATCGGCCAGATGGTGCGCCTCTTCGAGTGCGACTCCTTCGATCGAGGGCACCCCGATCACGGTCAGCCCGGCCGCCCGCGCCGCGGCGACGCCAGTCGGGGAGTCCTCGAGCGCGACCACGTCCGGCCCGGCCTCGACCCCGAGCCGCCGGCAGGCCTCCAGGTAGGGGTCGGGGGCCGGCTTCGGCGCCGCGACTTCGTGGGCGCTGAGCACGACGTCGAAGCTCTCCTCGAAGCCGGCCAGCTCGAGCGACCTGACCACGAAGACCAGCGGCGAGTTGGAGACCAGCCCGATCGGCGTGCCGCGCCGGCGCAACGCCTCCAGCAGCTCGCGGGCGCCGACCATCGCCTCCACCCCGTGCTCGAGCTCGGCGACGACCAGCTCGTTCAGCTCCTCGATCAGCGCCGCCGCCCGGCCCGGCTCGCCGAGGCGCTTCTCCAGCACCCCACCGGCGATCTCGGCCGAAGTGCCGACCAGCTCGCGCTTGTCGGCGGCGGTGAACTCCTTGCCCCGCCGCACGAAGAGGTCCTGCTCGGCCCGGGTCCACACCGACTCGGTGTCCAGCAGGAGGCCGTCGTTGTCGAAGACGACGGCGTCGGGAAGGCTCGCGGGCATCGCCGGATCATTCCAATTCGCCGTCGATGGGTGGAAAGCGCTAGCTTCGCGGCGTGTACCACGTCGAACTGAGTGCCGGCTTCAACCGGGCACGCGTCTTCAATCTCAACCGCGAGGACGTGATGGCGAAGGTCGTCGAGCCCTGGCTGGACGACCGCACGATCGAGATGGGCGACCGCGAATGGCTGCCCCGCAAGAGCAGCCTGATCATCCTCGAGGGACCGGAGCTGGAGACCAGGGATCTCTCCTTCGGCCAGGGCTGGGCGAACGCCGAGCGTGCCTCCAAGGCCGTGACCAGGGAGATCCTCGGAGAAGCCCCGCCACCCAGCTTCCCCGACGCCTTCGTGATCGAGACCGCGACGCCGGAGTCGGTCACCGCGGACCTGGTGGCCGACCACGACGTGCAGACGATCCACTGGGGCGAGGCAAGGGAGAAGCTCGACGGCCGCGACCCGAAAATCGCGGCCGTCATCCTCGTCGTCAGACGGCCCGAGGACTAGGCCTCGGCGGGAGCAGCCGGCGCGGCGGCTGACCCGAAGCCGAGGCTGACGCCACGGGGGATCACCAGCACCGGGTAGGTCGCGGCCTCGACCGCGAAGTCGCTTTTGGCGCTGAGGACGACTTTGCCCTCGGGAGCCTCCGGGCGCGAGCCGACCACGAGCAGGTCGACCGGGCCGGAGCCATGCTCGGCGACGGTGGCGCCCAGCGCCGCGGCGAGGCTCTCGGCGGTTGCCCGCGCGGCCTCGTCGCCCTCGTCGATGACGCCGATCGTGTTGACGCTCAACGAGGGGTTCGAGCGCAGGTTCGCCGGGGCGACGGCAATCGCCGCCGGTCCGCCCAGCAGCAGTTTGG
>DATBXZ010000249.1:0-4502 GCA_036513995.1 Solirubrobacterales bacterium
CGCCCTCGGCGACGTCCACGGCGGCGCCGAGCGGGCCTCTCGCCATGCCCGCCGGGCCGAGGGGTTGCTCGGCGAGCGCCACCGCGAGGCGATGCGCAAGCGCGTCGCCGACGGCGAGGCGCTGCTCGACGACGCCCGCGCCGCGCTGGCGGCGATCGAGGCTGTCGGCGCCGCGATCCGCGCCCGCGTGGAGCGCACCGAGGGCAAGGTCGTCGGCGGCCAGGACGACGGCGACGAGATCGCCGACGAGCTGCGCGCCTGCTCGCAGCAGGAGTTCGAGCTGCAGTCGGAGATGAAGGCCGTCGCCGACGAGCTGACCAGGGCCGAGGTCGAGGCCGCTCACCTCGGCGACCGCCGGGCCGAGGCCGAGCGCGAGCTGGCGGCGATCGCCGCGAAGCTGGGCGAGGAGGTGCCGGCGGCCGAGCAGGCGATGGGCGAGGAGGAGCGGGCCGAGATCGACCGCCGGCTCGAGCGGCTGGAGCGCCGCCGCGCCCAGATCGGCCCGGTCAACCCGCTGGCCGAGCGCGAGTACGACGAGGCCCGCGAGCACGTCGAGGGCCTGCAGGCCCAGCGCGAGGACACCGAGCGGGCGATGCGCGAGCTGGAGACCTTGATCCGCGAGATCGACGCCGAGATCGAGCGCGCCTTCGAGGAGACCTTCGACGCCACCGCCAAGAACTTCGAGGAGATGGTCGAGCACCTCTTCCCGGGTGGCCGCGGCGTTCTCCGCCGGGTCGCCCTGCGCCCGGTTCGCGATGGGGAGCGGCCGAGTGGCGAGCAGGAGGCTCCCAGCGACGACGACGAGCCGGAGCCCGAGGAGGAGGAAGAGCAGCGCGAGGAGCTCGGGGTCGAGATCGAGGTCACCCCGGCCGGCAAGTCGACCCGCAAGCTGTCGCTGCTCTCGGGCGGCGAGAAGTCGCTGGTCGCGCTGGCCTTCGTCTTCGCCGTCTTCCTCGCCCGACCCTGCCCCTTCTACATCCTCGACGAGGTCGAGGCTGCCCTCGACGACGCCAACATCGACCGCTTCCTGCAACTGATCCGCCGCTTCTCCGACCGCGCCCAGTTCGTCATCGTCACCCACCAGAAACGGACGATGGACGCCGCCGACGTCCTCTACGGGGTGACGATGGGCGGCGACGGCGTCACCAGGGTCGTCTCCCGGCGCCTGCCCCGCGACATCGCCGAGGAAGAAGGCGATGGAGAGGGCGACGAAGGCGAGGGCGACACCCTCTCCGCCGTAGCCTAGGCACAACAATTTCCCTGCACCTGTGCCCAGGTGCAGTCAGTACCCTCCGTCGCGGAGGAGGGAGCAGATGGCACAACGCCATATGGACAGGTTGACGTCGTTCGACACGTCGTTCCTGGCCAACGAGAGGTCGAACGGGCACATGGCGATCGGCGCCCTGCTGATGTGCGAGGGCAGCGCCCCCAGCGAGGAGGACTTCCTCACCCACATCCGCAGTCGCGTCCATCACCTGCCGCGCCTGCGCCAGCGCCTGCTCTATCCGCCGCTTGGTCTCGGCACGCCCTTCTGGGTCGACTACCCGGACTTCGACATCCACCGGCACCTGCGCCGGATCGCCCTGCCGCCACCGGGAACCGAGGCCCAGTTCCGGGCCCTGGTCGGCGAGCTGCTGGCACCGCCACTGGACCGTTCGAAGCCGCTCTGGGAGCTGATCCTGGTCGAGGGGTTCGAGGACGACCGCTTCGGGATCGTCTACAAGACCCACCACGCGATGGCCGACGGCATCTCCGCGGTCGACATCGGGATGCTGCTCTTCGACGTCGAGCCGAAGTCCGAGCCGGCCCGCGAGGAGGCACCCTGGGCGCCGGCCCGGACTCCATCGCGGCTGGCCCTGATCGGGCACGCCGGGGCGGGGATCGCCGCCACCCTGCGTCGCTTCGGACGCTGGCTGCAGCGTTCGTTGCGGGACCCGGGGCGCGCCCGCAAGCGTGCCTCCGACGGCCTCGCCGGGCTCTGGGAGGTGACCTGGAACCTCGCCCGCCCGGCGCCGAAGGTGCCGTTCAACACCGCGATCGGTCCGCGGCGGAGCATGTCTTGGTCGACCTTCTCCCTGCCCGACTTCAAGCACGTCAAGAACGCGCTTGGCGGCACCGTCAACGACGTCACCCTGGCGGTCGTCGCCGGCGCCCTGCGCCGCTGGCTGCTGGAGCGCGAGGTCGCCGTCGACGGGCTCGAGCTGAAGGCGCTGGTGCCGGTCTCGATCCGGACCGAAAACGAGCACGGCGAGCTCGGCAACAAACTGACCGCGATGCGCGGCCCGCTGCCGGTCGGCATCGCGGACCCGGTCGAGCGCCTGGGCGCCGTCTCCGCGGCGATGGACGCGCTCAAGGCCTCCAGGCAGCCGCTGGGGGCGGAGGCGATCTGGGGCCTCAACGACTGGTTCCGCGACTTCGCGCCGCCGGTCCTGCTGGCGCCGACCGCGACGATCAACTTCTCCACCCGCCTCTTCAATCTGCTGGTGACCAACTTCCCGGGCCCGCAGGTCCCCTTCTACGTGCTCGGCCGCAAGCTGACCGAGGTCTTTCCGATCGGCTTCCTCGCCAAGGATCACGCTCTCGCGATCGCGATCCTCAGCTACAACGGCCAGGTCGGCTTCGGGCTGCTGGCCGATCCCGACGCCGTCCCCGACGTGGAGGCGATCGCCGGCCACCTCGCCGCCGCCGTGGCGGAGCTGAAGAGCGCCGCGCAGATAGCCTCCCCGGCCGATGGCAACGAGTTGGCAGGAGATGATCGACCTCGGTTCGCGCGTGAGCGCGAACGCCTCGGCCGAGACTGAGCCCGAGTCCGGGCGCCGCGGCGTCTTCAAGCGCCTGCGCGAGAGCCTCTCGAAAAGCCGCCAGGCGCTGACCGAGGAGATCTCGGCCTCTCTCTTCGACCGCATCGACGACGAGACCTGGGAGCTGCTGGAGGAGGCGCTGATCCTCGCCGACGCTGGCGCGCCGACCACCGCCGCGGTGGTCGAGCGGCTCGAGCACGAGGTCGAGGCCGGCACCGTTCCCGCCGACGGCGCCGCCGTCCGCGACCGCCTGATCGAGATCCTGGCCGAGGTCGCCGGCACCGGCCGCGCCCCGATCGACCTCAGCGCCGAGCCGGCGGTGCTGATGATGGTCGGCGTCAACGGCACCGGCAAGACGACGACGATCGGCAAGATCGCCTGGCACCTGAGCCAGGAGATGGGCCTCTCGGTCGTGCTCGCCGCCGGCGATACCTACCGCGCCGCCGCCGCCGAGCAGCTGGCCGAGTGGGCGCAGCGAGCTGGCGCCGACCTGGTCCGCGGCGAGGAAGGCGCCGATCCCGGCTCGGTCGCCTTCGACGCGATCTCCGCCGCCCGGGCGCGCGGCGCCGACGTCGTCATCGTCGACACCGCCGGCCGCCTCCATACCCAGGACAACCTGATGGAGGAGCTGGCCAAGGTGCGGCGGGTGATCGCCAAGCAGATTCCCGACGCCCCGCACGAGACGCTGATCTCGATCGATGCAACCACCGGTCAGAACGGCCTGCGCCAGGCCAAGGTCTTCTCCGAGGCGGTGGACGTCGACGGCGTCGTCCTGACCAAGCTCGACGGCACCGCGAAGGGCGGGATCGCCCTGGCGATCGCCTCGGACCTCGGGATTCCGGTGAAGCTGATCGGCGTGGGCGAGACGCTCGAGGACCTGCGCCCGTTCGACCCCGCCGATTACGCCGCCGCCTTGCTCGCCGAGTAGCCTCAGGGGCGTGTTCGACCAGCTCTCAGACCGCCTGCAGTCGACCCTCTCCGACGTCCGTTCGCGCGGCAAGCTGAGCGAGTCCGACGTCGACGCGGCGATGCGCGAGATCCGCCTCGCCCTGCTCGAGGCCGACGTCAACTTCAAAGTCGTCAAAGCCTTCACGGCGAAGCTGAAGGAGCGCTGCCTCGGCGACGAGGTGCTGCAGAGCCTCGACCCCGGCCAGCACGTGGTCAAGATCGTCAACGAGGAGCTGGCGAGCCTGATGGGAGGCACCGGCAGCGAGCTGGCGATGGCCAACAGCGGCCCGACCGTGATCCTGATGGCTGGCCTGCAGGGCTCCGGCAAGACCACCGCCTGCGCCAAGCTCGCCCAGTTCCTCGCCAAGGACGGCAAGAACGTCGCCCTTGCCGCCTGCGACGTCTACCGCCCCGCCGCCGTCGACCAGCTGGTGACGATGGGCGAGCGCGCCGGCGCCCACGTCTACCAGCAGGGCACCGACCGCGACCCGGTCGAGATCGCCGAGTGGGCGCTGCAGCAGGCCCGCACCGAGCGCCGCGACGTGCTGATCGTCGACACCGCCGGCCGCCTCCACATCGACCAGGACCTGATGGCGGAGCTGGCGCGGATCCGCAAGACGACCAAGCCCCACGACGTCCTCCTCGTCGTCGACGCGATGACCGGCCAGGACGCCGTCGGCGTCGCCGAGTCCTTCGCCGAGGCGGCCGAGTTCGACGGCGTGGTGATGACCAAGCTCGACGGCGACGCGCGCG
>DATBXZ010000250.1:0-4755 GCA_036513995.1 Solirubrobacterales bacterium
CGCTCGGTCAGCTCCTTGGCGGCCCAGCCGCCGGTTGCGCCCGCACCGACCACGATCGCGTCATAGGAGTCAGTCATCGTCTCAGGCGCCTTAGCGCCGCTCGACGGCGGCCCGGTAGGCGTCCTCGAACATCGGCACGACCACCTCTGGACTGAACAGACGCGCGCGATCCTGCGCCGCCCGGCCCATCCGCTCCCGCATCTCGCCGTCGGCCAGCATCCGCTCCAGCGCCGCCCGCAGGGCGGCGGGGTCCCCCGGCTCGACCAGCAGCCCGGTCTCGCCGTCGGCGACCACGTCCTTGAGGCCGCCGATGTCGGAGACGATCGCCGGCTTGCCGGCCGCCGCCGCCTCGAGGGCGACGATCCCGAACGACTCCGGCAGGATCGTCGGCGCGACCGTGAACAGCGAGCGCCGCAGCACCTCGATCGCCAGCGGGTGGGGCAGCCGCCCGATCTCGACCAGGCCCGGGGTCGGCGGCAGCTCGATCAGGTTGCGCCCGACCAGGACCAGCGGCGGCGGTTGCTCCAGGCCGCGGTAGGCCTCGACCAGCACCCGCACTCCCTTGTCCTCGGTGACGTCGCCGAAGTAGAGGACGAAGGGCTCGCTCGGCAACGCCGCCAGGCGCGGGTCGTCCACCGCCGGAGCCGGCGGCAGCTCGCCGATGAAGTTGGGGACGACCCGGTGCGGCTCCCCCGGGCCGAGCCCGCTGAGCTCGCGGACGGCGTCGCTGACCGGCAGGAACATGTCCACGCGACGGCGCAGCGAGCGCTCCGAGAGAGCGGTGCCGGCGGCGACCATCGGCCCCTTGGCCACTCCGTAATGCGCGACCGAGTGGCCCAGGCACTTGCGGGCGGCGGGGCCGGAGCAGACGCCGCCGCGGTAGAAGAAGCGCTTGGTGGCGCAGACGAGGCTGTAGTCGTGCAGGGAGAGGACGAAGGCGGGGCCGCCGGCCCGGTCCAGTGGCAGGTAGGAGTCGGCCAGCCAGTTGTGGCCGTGGACCACGTCGGGCCCGAACTCGCGCAGGACCCGGCGCAGGCCACGGACGGTGAGGGGGTCGGGCCCCGGCGGCGCGTACTGGCGCTCGGGATCGGTTGGGAGCCCGGGGACGCGCTGCAGGGTGCCGTCGAGCAGGTGGACCTCGACCCCGTCGGCGCGCGGCGGCGGCTCGCCGACCGGCTGGCGCAGGGTCGCGATCGCAACCTCGTGACCGCGCCGCGAGAGCTCGGCGCTGAGGTCCTCGACGATCCGCTCCTCCCCGCCGACCACCGGAGAGAAGGACTGGGCGAGCATCAGGATCCTCATCGGCGCCACCCTAGATGCCAGAATCGCCGCGTGCCAGCCATCGCCGCGAGCCCGCCCACGATCTCGGTGCTGATCTGCGCCTACACGGACGAGCGGATCGAGCTGCTCGCCGCCGGGATCGAGTCCCTCCGTACCCAGACCGTCGCCCCGCACGAGATCGTCCTCGTGATCGACCACGCGTCGGAGCTGGAGGCGATCTGCCGCGAGCGCTGGCCCGAGGCACGCGTCATCCCCAACCGCGAGCAGCAGGGGCTCTCCGGCGCCCGCAACAGCGGCGTCGCCGAGTGCGGCGGCGAGGTCGTCGCCTTCCTCGACGACGACGCGGCCGCCGCGCCCGACTGGATCGAGCGGCTCGGCGCCGCCTACGCCGACCCCGACGTGCTCGGCGCCGGCGGCAGCGTGCGGCCGAACTGGGCGAGCGGGCGACCGGGCTGGTTCCCGCCCGAGTTCGATTGGGTCGTCGGCTGCACCCACTCCGGCATGCCGCGCCAGCGCCAGCCGGTGCGCAATCTGGTCGGCGCCAACATGTCCTTCCGCCGCCAGGCGCTGCTGGCGGCGGGCGGCTTCCGCCACGAGCTGGGCCGGATCGGCAAGATCCCGGCCGGCGCCGAGGAGACCGATCTCTCGATCCGGGTCGGCCGGCAGAACCCGGGCGGGGAGATTCTCTACGACCCCAAGGCCGCGGTCGACCACTTCGTGCCGGCCGAGCGGGCCAGCCTCGGGTACTTCACCTCGCGCTGCCGCGGCGAGGGGCGCTCGAAGGCGATCCTCTCGGGCCTAGTCGGCAGCGACGACGGCCTCTCCGAAGAGCGCGCCTACACGCGCCGCACCCTGCCGCTCGGCTTCCTGCGGGGCATCGGCGACGCCTTCCGCGGCGACGTCGACGGCCTCGCGCGAGCGACGATGCTGGTCGTCGGCCTGGCGACCACGACCCGGGGCTACCTGGGCGGCCAGGGCGAGGCAAAGCGCCTGAGCCGGCGCCGCCAGCTCGCCGAAGCCCCAGTGGAGCGCCTGCGGGTGCTGATGGTGACCCCGCGCAGCCCGCTCAACCAGGGCGGGGTCGAGCGCCACGTGATGGAGACGAGCAAGCGGATCGCGGCGGCGGGCGCCGAGGTCGAGGTCCTCTGCACCGAGCCCGGCGGCCCGGCCCTGACCGAGGAGGTGCGGGACGGGGTGAGGATCCGCACCGTCCGCTCCTGGCCGGCCGGCCGCGACTGGTGCTGGGCGCCGCGACTGTGGCGGCAGATGTCGCGCCAGCCCTGGGACGTCGTCCACGTCCAGAGCTACCACACGCTCGTCGCCCCGCTGGCGATGCTGCGGGCGCTCACCCTAGGCATCTCTTACGTAGTGACCTTCCACGGCGGCGGCCACTCCTCGGCCCACCGCAACAGCGCCCGCGGCGCCCAGCGCCGGCTGCTGCGGCCGCTGTTGAAACGGGCCGCGCGCCTGGTCGCGGTCGCCCGCTTCGAGATCGACGAGTACGGCGGCGAGCTCGGCCTGCCCCCGGAGAAGTTCGCGCTGATCCCGAACGGGACCGATCTCTCCTTCGCCGCGACCGGCGCCGCGCCGCGCCGCAACGGCGCCGCGACGATCGCCTCGATCGGCCGACTGGAGCGCTACAAGGGCCACCACCGGGTAATCGAAGCCTTCCCGGAGGTGCTGAGCCTGAAGCCGGAAACGACCCTGAGCGTGGTCGGCAGCGGCCCCTACGAGGAGGACCTGCGCCGCCTCGCCGAAGAGCTCGGCGTCGCCGCCCAGATCCGCTTCACCAGCACCCCGGCCGACCGGCCCGAGGCGATGGCCGAGCTGTTGAGCGAGATCTCGGTGGTGGTGCTGATGAGCGAGTTCGAGACCCACCCGCTGGTCGCGCTCGAGGCGGCGGCAGCCGGCTGCCGGCTGCTCGTCGCCGACGCCAGCGGCCTCGGCGAGCTCGCCCGCGAGGGCTTCGCCCGGGCGATCCCGCTCGACGAGGATCCGGTCGAGGTCGGCAAGGCGGTGGTCGAGGAGCTCGGCAAACCGCCCCAGGAGAAGCGCCCCAAGCTCAGCTCCTGGGACGAGTGCGCCGACGAGCTGCTGGCGCTGTACCGCACGCTCGCCTGACGCCTGCGCAGGCGTCAGGGCCTGACAAACGTCCAGGCAGGGCGCCCCCGCTCCAGTCCGCCAGACGGGGGCCGATCCCCTCTGCATGGCCACGCACCACACCCGCCGCCTCGGCCTGCTCGTCTTCGCCGTCTTCGTCGTCCTCGCCAGCTTCGCCCTCGCCGCCGCCAGGTCGGAAGCGAAGCCCGGCGCCGTACAGATGCGCACCCTGGCCCGCCACGCCACCGCCTCCGCGGTCAAGCTCAGCGTGATCTCGCAATCGCCGGCCGACGGCGCCACCGTCTCCGGCACCATCGCCTGGGAGGTGAAGTCCTCCGGCAGCCGCGTCTACCGGGTCGACTTCGGGATCGACGGCGTCGCCAAAGCCTCGGACTCGCGCGCGCCCTTCGCCTACGGCAGCGGCGGTCTCGACACGACGAAGCTCGCCAACGGCTCCCACACCCTGACCGCGACCGCCTACGCCAGGGGCTCGCGGCCGGCAAGCGCGACGATAAGCATCACCGTGTCGAACGCCGCCACGAAGACCGTCCCATCTCTCGCCCCTACTCCCACCCCAGCGCCAGCACCGGCCCCGACTCCCGTCCCCACTCCCGCCCCGGAACTGGAACCGGAACCGACGGCGACGCCGGAACCCGTCCCGACCCCCGCGGCATCCTCGATCTACTGGGGCGGCTGGATCGGCAGCCAGCTGACCGGGACCGAGGCGCCCTGGGACATGAATGCCGTCACCGCGCTGGAGCAGAAGGCGGAAAAGAAGCTCTCGATCGTCAACTTCTCCGCCCCCTTCGCCAACTGCTCGAGCACGTGCTCCTACTACAACTTCCCCCAGAACGAGATGAACAACATCCGCTCCCACGGCGCCATCCCCTTCTACAGCTGGGGCTCGCAGTCGATCCCGGTGCCAACCAACTTGAACGAGCCGAACTTCCAGCTCTCCGACATCATCGAAGGTCACCACGACGCCTACATCCGCAAGTTCGCCGAAGCCGCGAAGGCCTGGGGCCACCCCTTCTTCCTCCGCTTCGACTGGGAGATGAACGGCGGCTGGTTCACCTGGGCCGAGGGCGCCAACGGCAACAAAGCCGGCGAATACGTCGCCGCCTGGCGCCACGTGCACGACATCTTCACCCAGGTCGGGGCGACCAACGCGACCTGGGTCTGGTGCCCCAACGTCGACCCGGAAAACCAGATGCAGAACCTCAGCGCCCTCTACCCCGGCGACGCCTACGTCGACTGGACCGGCCTCGACGGCTACAACTGGGGCACGAACCCGGCCAGGCCCGACCGCTGGCAGACCTTCGACCAGCTCTACCGCTCGACCTACCGGACGATCACCGAATCGATCGCGCCCGG
>DATBXZ010000251.1:0-6194 GCA_036513995.1 Solirubrobacterales bacterium
CGAGGAGCCGCCGCTGCCAGAGCCGCGCTCGCTTTCCGAGACGACTCCGGGCGAGCCCGTTTCACAAGTCGTTCACACCAGCTTCACGGCCGGATAACCGCCGCCGCGCCCGCGATCGCCAAGCTCGGCGATCATGGCGATCGGAACCGGGCACTCCTCACAGCGACTCGAGAGTCGCCTGGAGATCCGTCCCGAGGAGCACGCCGCCCTCGTCGACGGCCGCCCCCTGAGCCTGACGATGCGCGAGCTGCAGCTGCTCGTCACCCTTGCCTCTCACCCGCAGCGGATCATGACCCGCGAGGAACTCTTCACTGAGGTCTGGGGGAGCCAGCCGCGGCGCGACGACCGTTCGGTCGACGTTTACGTCAGCCGCCTCCGCGCCAAGCTGGGCGAGGCGCTGCCGGAGATGCAGCTGATCCACACCCATAACGGCATCGGCTACCGCTTCTCGCCCGATGGCTGAGCGCGCTGCCCATCTCCACGGCAGCAGGGCTTTTACATCTTCTTTACATCCTCGATACAGCGAGATAACAAGCTGCATCGGAGCCGCTGCGAGGGTGGCCGCAAATGACCCGTCATCGATTCAAGGAGATTTGTGTGTCTAAGAGACTTCTCGGCGCCCTGATAGCGGCGCTGGCCCTCACTTTCGCGATCGCCGCCTGCGGTAGCTCGTCGAGCGACAGCTCGAGCTCCAGCTCCGGCGGTGCCAACTCGCCGCTGGTCGGCGCCGGCAGCACCCTGGTCGCGCCGCTGATGTCGAAATGGCAGTCCGACTTCTCGTCCAAGTCGGAAATCACGGTCACCTACGGGGCGATCGGCAGTGGTGGCGGGATCGAGCAGATCACCTCTCGCACCGTCGACTTCGGCGCCTCCGACGCGCCGCTGACCGCAGAACAGTTCGAAGAAGCCGACGCGCAGGGCGAAGTCGAGCAGATCCCGTGGGCGTTGAGCGGCACCGTTCCCGCCTACAACGTCAAGGGCGCGCCGAAGAACCTCAAACTGAACGGCGAAGTCCTGGCCGGCATCTACCTCGGCAAGATCACCAGCTGGGACGACCCGGCGATCGCCAAGCTCAACCCGGGCGCCAGCCTGCCGAGCACCAAGATCACCCCGGTCTACCGCAGCGACGGCAGCGGTGACACCTACGCGTTCACCAACTACCTCTCGACGATCAACCCCGAATTCAAGTCGACGGTGGGCACCTCGACCCAGGTCAAGTTCCCGACCGGCGTCGGTGCCGAAAAGAACGACGGCGTCGCCGCGGCGATCGGCCAGACCGACGGCGCGATCGGCTACGTCGGGCTCGCCTACGCGATCTCCAGCGAACTGAGCATGCCGCTGGTCGAAAACTCGGCCGGGGAATTCCCCGAACCGGGCGTGAAGAGCGTCGAAGCGGCCGCCGCGGCGGTCAGCAAGATCGGCCCGAACAACGAAATCTCGCTGGCCGACCTGCCGGCCTCGGCCAAGGGCGCCTACCCGATCTCGACCTACACCTACGTGATCGTGCCGCTGGAAACCGAAAAGGCGGACGAGATGAAGAAGTTCATCACCTACGCGATCGGCGAAGGCCAGTCCTACGGGCCTGACCTCGACTTTGCGCCGCTGCCGAAGCAGGTCGTCGCCGCCGGCAAGACGGCGATCGCGAAGATCGGCAGCTAGTTGGAGGCCGGCGCCCTCAGCAACCCAGTCCTGAGGGCCCGGCGCAACCTCACCGACCGCATCGGCGACCCGCTGCTGCGAGGCCTCTCCGGCCTCGCGGCGGCGCTCGCCGTGGTGGTCATCGCCGGCATCGTCTACGAGGTCATTCACCTCGCCTGGCCGGCGATCCAGGAGTTCGGCGTCGGCTTCGTTACCACCAACGACTGGAACCCGGTCAGCAAACGCTTCGGCGCCGCCCCCTTCCTCTACGGCACCGTCGTCACCTCGTTCATCGCGATCCTCTTCGCGGCGCCGCTCTCGATCGCGATCTCGATCTATCTGACCGAGATGGCGCCGCAGCGAGTCAGGCGCCCGGTGGCGACCCTGATCGACATGCTGGCGGCGATCCCGACCGTGATCCTCGGCCTCTGGGGGATCCTCGTCCTCGGCCCCTTCATGAAGGACACGATCGAGCCGGTGCTGCAGAGCGTCTTCGGCTTCCTCCCGATCTTCAGCGGCGACCCCTCCGCCTTCGGCTACCTGACCGCGGCGACGATCCTGACGATCATGGCGACGCCGATCATCACCAGCGTCACCCGTGAGGTCTTCGAGACCGTGCCCGGCGACCTCAAGGAGGCCTCCTACGCGCTGGGCGCGACCCGCTGGGAGATGGTCCGCCAGGTGGTCCTGCCCTACTCCCGGTCGGGCATCGTCGGCGCCACGATCCTCGGCCTCGGGCGCGCGATCGGCGAGGCGATCGCCGTCGCCCAGGTGATCGGCGGCGCCACCCTGATCAACGCCTCCCTCTTTCATACCGGCGGCACCCTCGCCGCTCAGATCGCCGCCCAGTTCCAGAACAGCGCCGGGCTGCAAAAGGCGTCGCTTGCCTATCTCGGGCTGATCCTCCTGATCTTCGCGGTGATCGTCAACGTGGTCGCCCGCCTGATCGTCCAGCGCGGCAAGATCAAGGACATCGACGTGACCGAGACCGAGGCGGCGGCGCTGTGAGCGCCAATCCACACGCGCTGCTGCTCGATCGCGGCAACCTGAAGCGACGCAACCGCTTCAACCGGGCGGTCAGCGTAGCCTCGACGTCCGCCGCCCTGCTTGCGGTCGCCGTCCTCCTGATCGTCGTCGGCTCGGTCCTGCTCAAGGGAGTGGGCGCGCTCAGCTGGCACTTCCTCACGACGCCTTCGGGCCTCTTCGGAGACACCAGTGGAGGCATCGCCAACGCGATCGTCGGCAGCGCGATCATCGTCGCCATCGCCGCCGCGATGGCGATCCCGGTCGGCATCCTGATCGCGATCTACACCACCGAGTTCGCCCCGCCGGCGATCGCCCACCCGGTCCGCTTCGTCCTCGACATCCTCAACGGCGTGCCGACGATCATCACCGGGATCTTCGTCTTCGGACTGCTGGTGGAGGGCAACAAGCAAAGTGGATTCGCCGCCTCGGTGGCACTGGCGATCGTGATGCTGCCGATCGTCGCCCGCACGGCGCAGGAGGTTCTCGGCCTCGTCCCGAAGACCCTGAAGGAGGCGTCCCATGCCCTCGGCATCGCGCCCTGGCGCGCGACCGTGCGGATCACGATCCCGACCGCGGCCGGGGGCCTGATCACCGGGTCCCTGCTCGCCATCGCGCGGGTGGCGGGGGAGACGGCGCCGATCATCCTGCTCTCCTCGATCGTCGGCCAGGGAGTGCTGACCGACCCGAGCCAAGCGCTTGCCTCGATTCCCTACTTCATCTTCACCTCGTCTGAGACCCCCAGCGCCGAGGCTCACACCCAGGCCTGGGCCGCGGCGCTGGTCCTGATCGCCTTCGTGCTCGTGCTCAACATCGTCGCCCGAGCCTTCTACGCCCGCTCCCGCAAGCGCATGGGGGGATAAGCCCCAATCCGTTCCGCCACCCGAGGAGTCCTACGATGGACGCAAGAGATTCGATTGAGAGCCAAGCAATGACCGACACCAATCCAGATCCCCAGGCGAGTCCCCAGACCGGGGCGATCGCCGGGCCGACGATCTCGGTGGCCGCGCAGGCAGGCACCAGCGCCAAGCAAGCTCGTGCCGGCGGCGATATCGAGCTGCAGGGCCTGCACGCCTACTACGGCTCGACCCACGCCGTGCGCGGCGTCGACCTGCACTTCGCCGCCGACAAGGTGACCGCGATCATCGGACCGTCGGGCTGCGGCAAGTCGACGATGGTGCGCTGCATCAACCGCATGCACGAAGAGATCGACGGCGCCCGGGCCGAGGGGCAGGTCCTGCTCGACGGGCTCGACCTCTACGACTCGCGGATCGACATCGTCGCCGTCCGCCGCGCCGTCGGCATGGTCTTCCAGAAACCGAATCCCTTCCCGACGATGTCGGTCTTCGACAACGTCGTCTCGGGGCTGCGATTGACCGGTGCCTCGCGCAGCGAGATGGACGACCGCGGTCGCGAAGCCCTGGTCGGAGCGGGCCTCTGGGACGAGGTCAAGGGCCGCCTCAAGGGCCCGGGTGTGGGGCTCTCCGGCGGCCAGCAGCAGCGGCTCTGCATCGCCCGGGCGCTGGCGGTCGAACCGGAGGTGCTGCTGATGGACGAGCCCTGCTCGGCCCTGGACCCGGTGGCGACGCTGAAGATCGAGGAGCTGATCGGCGAGTTGAAGCAGCGGGTGACGATCGTCATCGTCACCCACAACATGCAGCAGGCGGCGCGGGTGGCCGACACCACCGTCTTCATGCTCGACGGCGAGCTGGTCGAGGTCGGTCCCACTGAGAAGCTCTTCACCACGCCCGACGACGATCGCACCGAGCAGTACGTGACCGGGAAGTTCGGCTGATGGCGACGGAGACGCGGACCCAGTACCAGGAGGAGCTGGAGCGGCTGGAGGCGAGTGCCCTCGACGGCCTCAACCTCGTCAACTCCGCCCTCGAACGTACCCTCGAGGCGGTCGAGCACCAGGACGTCGAGCTGGCCCAGATCGTCGTCGCCGACGACGACCGGATCGACGGTCGCTACCTCGAGGTCCATCAGAGCCTGATCACGCTGCTCGCGACCCAGTCGCCGGTGGCGACCGACCTGCGGCTGATCTCGGCCCTGCTGCACGTGCTGAAGAACATCGAGCGGATGGGCGACCAGTGCGTCAACGTCTGCAAGGTGATCCCGCTGACCGGCAACGAGCCACCGGCCGACGCCGGGATGGTGGATCTGATCCTGGGGATGGGCAAGCAGACGCGCACCCTGATCTCGCAGGCCAAGCGGGCCTTCGAGGATCGCAACGTCGAGATGGCGCGCGATCTGGTCCACCAGGACGACTTCGTCGATGATCTCAACCGCGATTGCTTCCGGCTGGCGCTGAAGATCGGCGACGACGCCGACAAGCGCGAGTGGGCGATGACGATGCTGCTGGCGGCGCGGGCGATCGAGCGGATCGCCGACAACGCGGTGGACATCGGCGAGCAGGTGGCGTTCGTGGTTACCGGGCTCTTTCGCGAGTTCGAGGACGCTTCGCACCCGAGTGCTTAGCGGCACCCACGCAGCCTTCGTGTGAGATCCGGGCTGTCTGGGAATATCAAGGCTGACCCCGCATGCTCTGTGCCGCCATAGATATCGGTTCCAACACGACGCGAGTGCTCGTCGCCGAGCCGATCGACGGGCAGTTGAAGAAGGTGATGGAACAGCGCGCCTACACGCGCATCAACAAGGCGCTTGGCAAGAAGGGCGAGATCCTGCCGGCGAAGATCGAGGAGGTCTGCGAGGTGGTCGCGACGCAGGTGCGGCTGGCGCAGGAGCTGGGTGCGAAGGAGATCCGCGCGGTCGCCACCGCGGCCATCCGCGAGGCTTCCAACGGCGAGCAGGTCGCTGCGGCGATCGGCGAAGCGGCCGGGGTCCAGGTCGACGTGCTCAGCGACGAGGAGGAGGGTCGACTCTCCTTCATCGGCGCCACCAAGGGCCTGGGGCACCCGGTCGAGGGCAGGATCGGCGTCGTCGACGTCGGCGGCGGCTCGACCGAGATCATCATCGGCACCGCCGCCGGCGGGGTCGAGGAGGTGCGCTCCTGGCGGGTCGGCTCCGGCGTCCTCGCCGATGAGCTGATTGCTTCCGATCCGCCCTCGGCGGCGGAGATTCGCAAGGTCCGCGACCGTATCGACGGCATCTTCGAGGGAGTCGAGGTCGAGCATCCGGCGCAGGCCGTCGCCGTCGGCGGCAGCGCGACGTCGCTGCGGCGACTGGTCGGCACCGTGCTCGAGTACGAGACCCTTGAGCGGGGGATACGGGTGCTCTGCGGCGACCCCTCCGCCGACGTCGCCCGCCGCTTCGAGCTCGACCCGGTCCGGGTCCGCATCCTCACCACCGGCGTGCTGCTGCTGGAGAAGGTCTCCGAGCTGCTCGGCCAGCCCCTTCAGATCGGCAAGGGCGGCCTGCGCGAGGGGGTCATCCTCGACCTCCTCAACGGCAACGCCAACGGCTCCTCGCCCGCCCGCATCGCCGCGTAGCTTCGTTCGCTTTTGGAGAACGGTTTCCTAGGGACGGGAGCTCTCTGATCTTCCGTTGGCGCGATGTGGGGAGAGAGTCGG